>JBOGEU010000682.1:0-6195 GCA_050741995.1 Acidimicrobiia bacterium
ACGTCTTCATGCTCCGACCTGGTCACCGTGGTCTCGGCCGGCTCGGGATCGCCCGGATCACCGTTGCCCGCCAGACGCATGCCGAGACGGAGGCGGCGGCGCGAGCTTCTCGTCTGGTTACGGACCACGTTGCGTGCCACCCCGTAGAGCCAGAGCCGGGCCTCGTTTCCCGGCGGGACCTTCTCCAGTTTGCGCCATGCCACCACGAACACCTCGGCCACCGCATCGTCCACTTCGTCGGGGGCCAGTCTTCGCCTGCAATAGGCCCTCAGGTCATTCAGGTGGCCATCGAAGAGCAGGCGGAACCGTTCCTCATGGGGAAGGGGAGGATTCATACCCGTCCAATCGGCAGCGGTCGCGTCCATTCCAGCAGAGGTATGTCCGCCTTGGCCCCCAGCTAACACCCGTTCGGTGGCGAAGAGGTGTTGGTCGGGACGCTGGTCGGACATGTATCGACGAGCCTCAAACGAGGCTTGGCACGCCGATGGAAGGGTGAAGGCCCCGGACCGGGGCCTTCACCGCTCCCAGGGGATAATCATCTCACCAGCCAGTCGACCGCCACCCACTCGGTGCCGCTCCAGACCAGCGGATTGATCTCCACCTCGCTCAAACTCGACCCGACAAGCCCTCGACTCAACAGACAGACGATGCCCACCAGCCCATCGACGTCGGCCGGGGGGGCGCCACGGAACCCGTCGAGCAGCCGCCGCCCTCGCAGCCGGCGGATCATGTCTCGAGCGCCTCTGTCATCGACTGGCGCCGGCGAGAACACCACGTCGCCGAGGACCTCGGTGAGCACTCCACCCATCCCTACCGAGACCATCGGGCCGAACACCGGGTCCACCAAGGCACCGACGACCAGCTCCAAACCGGGCTGGAACCGCTCGACACGGACGCCGTCGATGGCGAAGCGGGCATCATGCGCAGCTCCCACCACCCGCTCGAAGGCCCGGCGCACCGAGTCGGGGGCACCGATGTCGAGCACAACTCCGCCGACCTCGGTCTTGTGTGCCAGTCCGGGTGATGCCATTTTGACCACTACCGGGTAGCCGAGCCGCTCGGCTGCAGCAACCGCCGTTTCGGCGTCGACGACAACCTCGCCCTCCACCAGTGGCAGACCCCACCCCTCGAAATCGCCGACGATCGGCTCGACCTCGTCCGGTGCCTCCCAGCCGGTGAGATTGGCCAGACCCGCCATGGCGCGGATCGCGGCCCGCGGCTCCTCGGTCACGGCGAGGCCCCGGCCGCGAAGTGACTCGAGGCCATGGCTCGCCTGGTCCCCGGCCATCCAAAGGTGGAGAATCGGCACCCGAGACACCAGCTGCAACAGCCCTTCGACCCGCTCCTCGGTGTGGGCCGGGGGATGGGCGGTCGACACCGCCAAGACGAGGTCGTACTCCCCACAACCCGCGAAGGTCTCGACCACCTGGGCGAAACGGCCCGGGCCTCCGATGATCCCGCCCATGTCCAGGGGGTTGTTGGCCGCCCCCAGCTCGAGCAGCGGTTGGAGCCGGGACCTGAGGGCCGGGCCGGGTGGGGGCAGGTCGAGCCCGGCTCGTTCGGCCAGATCGGCGAGATGGATGGCGATACCCCCGGAATGGGTGACGATGACGGCTCGGGGGCCGGCGGGCGGGTCAGCCCGGGCCATCATCTCCGCCACCTCGTAGGCCTCGCCCGGGGTCTCGACCACTACCACGCCCAGCGAGTCGAGGACCCCCTGAAGCACCCGCTCCGGCAGAGCCATCGCCCCGGTGTGGGTGGTCATCAGAGACTTGCCCCGGGCCCCGGTCCCGATCCGGCAGGCGACGACCGGCTTTCCCCGCAGCACCGAGCGTCGAACCGCCTCGATGAAGGCCTCGCCGTCCCTCACCGTCTCGATGAGGGCCAGCACCACCCTTACCTCTTCGAGACCGGATACGGCATCGATCGCCTCGCCAAGCCTGATGTCGATCTCGTTGCCGGTCGAGACCGACACCGCAAGGCCGGTCCCCCTCGCCGCGGCCAGGTTGTGCAGATAGCTCCCGGTGCCCCCGCTCTGGGTGACCACCCCCACCGGGCCCGACCTGATCTGATCGGGGGGTCGATCGAGACAGGTTAGGAAGCTGGCGGCGAGCCCGCGGCCGGGCCGGATCACCCCTCCACTATTGGGTCCCAGCACCCGAACTCCGGCTGCGGCCGCCACCTCCACCAGATCCGCCTCCAGGGTCCAGCCGTCAGGTCCCGACTCACCGAATCCTCCAGCGAAGACGACGAGCGCGCCCGCCCCGGCGGAGTCGAGCGCCACTGCCCTGGCTGCGGCGGCGGGGATGGCGCAAACCACCAGGTCCGGCGGTCGAAAGAGGTCCGAGACCCTGGCCACCATCTCGACCCCTTCCACCGACGGGAGGCCGGGGTTCACCCCGTATATCTCGCCTCGGTATCCGAGTCGCCGAAGATGGCCGAGCACCCGCCCCCCGTGCTTGCCCTGATCGACCGAGAGGCCGGCGATGGCGATCGCGGCCGGATCGAGGAGACGATCCAAGCCGCTCATCGAAGCTGGGGGATCACCTCCGAGGCGAACAGCTCCAGGCTGTCCCCCTCCCCCATGTCGTAGAAGTACAGGATCATCTCGACACAGCCGGCATCGGCGAACTGGCCCATCTCGTCCACCGCCTGGTCGACGGTGACCGCCAGGTGCTCCCCGGCGAACTCCTCGGGGGTGCAGGAGCGGCGGGTGGCGGCGATCTCGAGCTTGCGGCGCAGGTCGTCGTCGTCGCGCCCGATCACCGACATCCGGTGACAGGTGCGGCCGATCTCCTCGTAGGGCCTGCCCACCGCCTCGCAATGACCCGCCAGGACCTCGGATTTGTGGCTGAACTCCTCGAGGTTGTCCCCGAAGTTGGCGAAGTCGCCGAACCGGGCGACGATGCGCAGCGTCCGCCTCTCCCCGCCCCCGGCGATCCACAGCGGCGGGTGTGGCTTCTGGATTCCCTTGGGCCGGTTGACCGCGCCGTCGACTGCGTAATGCTCGCCGTTGAACTTGGCCTCGTCCTGGGTCCACATCGCCAACAGCACCTGGACCGCCTCCTCCAGCATGTCGAGACGCTCACCGTCCGACGGATATCGGTACCCATACGCCTCGAACTCCCGCTTCGACCAACCGGCGCCGATACCGACGTCGAGACGGCCCCCGGAGATGACGTCGATCGATGAGGCGACCTTGGCCAGCATCGACGGCGGTCGATAGAGGGCACAGGTGCACATCTGCCCCAGCCGCACCCGGGTGCTGACCGCGGCCAGCGCGGCCATCAAGGCCCAGGCCTCGAAGGTGCTCTCCTGGGTGACGACCGGGTGGGTGTGAAAGTGGTCGTAGACCCACATCGAGTCGTAGCCCGAGTCTTCGATCAAACCGGAGAATGCCAGGATCCAATCCCACTGCTCCTCGACCGGGATCCCGTTCTGATCACCCTTCCAGCCCTGAGGCACGAATGTCCCGAACCGCATCTCTCTCCAATCAACTCTCGGGCCAGATCTTGACCACGCCTTCGTCGGCCAGTCCTCTCACCTCCGGCTCTTCCAGGCCGAGTCTCGTCATCAGCACCTCGATGGTGTGCTGGCCCAGCATCGGCGCCGGGAGGTTGGGGCTCTCCCAGTCACTCCACTTGATCGGGCTCGGCGGGTAGCGGATGTCGCCCAGAGTCGGGTGCTCGTAGGTGCCGATCATGCCTCTCGCCACCACTTGAGGATCGGTGAATACCTGCTCCATGTCGTTGACCGGGGCATTGGGGATGTCGTGCTCGTCGAGGATTGCCAGCCACTCGACGTTGCTCTTGGCGAGGAAGACCTCGGAGAGGATCCCAACCACGTAGTCGCGGTTGGCCACCCGCTGCGCATTGTTGAGAGTCCGCGGGTCGTCCTTCAGATCGGGACGGCCGATGGCGTCACACAGGTTCTGCCAGAACTTCTCGTCACGGGCCGCCACCACCACATACCCGTCGCTGGTCTTGAAGGCCTGCCAGGGCACCATGTGGGCGTGGGCAGTGCCGATCCGGGTCAGCTTCCGACCGGAGTTGAGATGGTCGAGGGCGTCGTAGGAGAGCAGGGAGACGAGGGTGTCGAGCATGGCCACGTCGGAATGCTGGCCGTTGCCATGCAGCTCGCGGCCAACCAGGGCAGCGAGGACCGAGATGCAGGAGTAGATCCCACCGGCGATGTCGGCGATGGGGATCCCGACCCGTGCCGGGTCGCCGTCGGCGGGCCCGGTGATGTCGACATGGCCGCTGTATGCCTGGACCACCAGGTCGAAAGCCGCCTTGTCCTTTGCCGGCCCGTACTCGCCGAACCCGGTGACCGACGAGGTGATGATGTCCGGGTTCCGCTTCTCGAGCGACGCGTGGTCGATGCCGAGCCGGGCCATGACTCCCGGTCGGAAGTTGTCGATGACCACATCGGCCTGCGTCACCAGGTCATAGAACATCTCGAGGCCGCGTGGGTCCTTGAGATCGAGGACGACGCTCTTCTTCCCCCGGTTCATGAAGAGATGGATCGCGCTCTCGTCGTGAAGCGGAGCGATGGTGGGATTGCGGGCGGTGTCACCCGACTTGGGCTCGATCTTGATCACCTCGGCCCCGAGATCGGCCAGGATCACCCCGCCGAAGTTACCCGCGATCACCTGACCCAGCTCGAGGATCATGACCCCCGAGAGCAGCCCGGCCATCACCGGGCCCAGGTCATCGAAACCACTTGCCGGGCCCGGGCCGACTCGTCCACCGCACGGGAGATGACCAGCACGTCCATCCCCTCGGCGCCGGTGGCCAGGATCGGGTCCGGTCGCCCGGTGCCGACACTGTTGATGAAGGCGTGGGTCTCCTCCTGCATCGCCCCGAAATGCTCGCCGAGAGCCCAGTCGCCGGGCATGTAGGAGCCGAGCATGGCCACGTTCATCGAGGTGTCGGGGGTGTAGGGGGAGGGCACCGGCTTGTGGGAGGCCATCAGCACGTCGCGATGGTCGTCCTTCACCGAGATGACGCCGTCCCGGCCGAAGAGCTCGAAGTCCATGCTTGCGACGTAGGCCGGCCAGAACTCGGACAGTTCCCAGCTCACCCCCAGGTTGGCCACCATCCCGTCCTCGTAGGTGAGCACGCACCATGTGGAGTCGAGGGCCCCGAACTCGTCGTGGATCCGCCCCTTGTTGGAGCCGGCGGCGTAGGCGGTGTCGGGAAGGGTGCCTCCCAGGTACCAGGTGAGGAGATCGAACAGATAGGTCATGGTGTTGACCGAGGGCGTGGTGCTGCCCGCCCGGGAGATCACCGAACGGGCTACCGACTGCGTGAGGTAGATGGTTGCCTTGGCCGAGGTGACATCGCCGACGTACCCCTTGAGAACATGCTCCTTTATCGCCAGGTAGCGGCGGCGGAAGCGCTGGGTGAACCCGGTGTAGATCGACACCCCGTACTCCTCGGCGGCGGCGAGCAGCTTGTGCCCCTCGTCGGCGAGGATGGTGAACGGCTTCTCCACCAGCACCGTCTTCCCCGCCTGGACGGCCGCCATCGCCGGCTCGAAGTGGGAGTCCTCGGTGGAGGCGATGATCACCGCGTCCACGTCGTCGCGGGTCACGATCTCCATGGCGTCGGCTGACCACACGTCGGCCTCACACGAGTCGGCGAGACGGGAGGCCTTCTCCTCTATGATGTCGCAGACCGCGAGGAAGTCGACCGAGGGGTGCCGGTGCGCGATCTCGGCGCGCAAGGTCCCGATCGACCCGGCCCCGACCACGGCGACACCCACGCCGTCAGCGATGTACCTGCTCCTGGCCATCAAACCTCCTTGCCCGCCCGTGACGCGGCCTCGGCCCGGGCGAGGATCGCCCGGGCGACCCGGGCCACGGCGTAGTCCACCATCTTTCCGTCCACTGCGATCGATGCCTTTCCCTCCGCCTCCGCTTCTTCGAACGCGGCGAGCACCTTCCTCTGATACTCGACAACTTCGGGGGACGGGGTGAATACGTCGTTGATCACATCGATCTGCGCCGGGTGGATCGCTACTTTTCCGGTGTAGCCCAGGGTCCGGGCCAACTCGGATTCGACCCGCAGCCCTTCTGGATTGCGGAAGTCCATGAACACCGCCTCCATCGGGTAGGGGACCCCGGCGGCACGGGAGCTGAGCAGCACCTGTGACCGGGCCTGCATCAGGCCGGCTCCCTCCGGCGTCCACTCC
>JBOGEU010000683.1:0-1706 GCA_050741995.1 Acidimicrobiia bacterium
GGAGTGGCCATCGAGAAACCGCTCGCTTCAAACCTCAAGGAGTCTCGTCGAATCGTCGAGGCACTCGACGAGGCCGGGATCCTAAGTGGCTACCTGGAGAATCAGGTCTTCTCCCCCGGTCTCACCCGCAGCCATGCTGTGCTGTGGGAGCGGGGGGCCAAGTTGTCCGGGCCTCCCTATCTGGCCAGATGCGCTGAGGAGCACTCAGGGCCCCATAGGAGCTGGTTCTGGGATGGGCGCCAACAGGGTGGTGGGGTGCTCTCCGACATGATGTGTCATTCGGTGGAAGCGGGCCGTTACCTGCTGTCGCCACCCGGCGCGTCGAAACGGGAGTGGCTGACACCGGTCTCCGTTTCAGCGAGCATCGCCTCCCTCAAGTGGAGCCGGGGCCCCTACCCGGATCGCCTAGCCAGTGAGTACGGGGAGGAGGTCGACTACCGCCGACATCCCGCCGAGGATTACGCCCGGGCAACGATCACTTACCGGAATGGTGATGGCAACGAGGTGGTGGCCGAGGCGACCACCTCATGGAGTTACGTCGGCCCCGGGTTGCGGCTCTCCTTCGAGATGCTCGGGCCTGAGTATTCGTTCCAGATGAACACGCTCGACACCGCGGCCCGCATCTTCATCAGTCGCGAGCTGCGCGGGGGAAAGGACGAGGACCTGGTTGAAAAGCAGAACGCCGAACAAGGACTCATGCCGCTTATCGAGGACGAGGCCGTCACCTACGGCTACACCGAGGAGAATCGGCACATGGTCGAGTCCTTCCTCGCCGGTCGCCAGCCATCGGAATCGGTGAACGACGGTCTGGTGGTGAGTGAGCTGATAATGGCCTCCTACCTCGCCGCCGAACAGGGCGAAACCCTTCAGTTCCCGATCGCAGATCTCGACTCATTCGTCCCCCAGGTTGCCCTGGGCACGTGGCAGCCGTGATTCTCCCCGGACCGGTCTGACCCTTTGGCGGCCAACATCGGCATCATCGGATGCGGTGACATCCTCGATGCATACCTGACCGGCCTCGCTCGATTCGGGGCGTCAGCCGCGGTCCTCCGTGTCGCGGACGTGGAGTTGGATCGGGCCAAGTCGGCGGCCGAACGTCACGCCGTGCCGGCATCGGGCGGCGTCGATGAGTTGTGGGAGGACGATGACATCGGCCTGGTGGTCAGCCTCACCCCGCCCGCGGTACATCACGAGATCATCACGATGGCGGCCGCAGCCGGGAAGGACGTGTACACGGAGAAACCGTTGTCGGCCACCACCGACCTCGCTCGTGAGACGTTGGCGGTTGCGGAAGCGAGCGGGATCAGGGTCGGCTCGGCACCGGACACCTTTCTCGGCTCGGCCGCACAGACGGCGAGGGCAGCCCTCGATAGAGGCGATATCGGCGAGGTGATCGCGGTCGTTGCCTTCGCTCCCTACAACCGGGCCGAGCGCCGGCACCCCAACCCGGGTTTCCTGTTCCAAGCAGGTGCAGGGCCGTTACTCGACATCCCGCCCTACCACCTGAGCTGGTTGATCCACCTTCTCGGGCCGGTCGCCACGGTATCCGGGTTGTCCCGGAAGAGCGCCCCGGTTAGGCGAATCCCGGCGGCCGACGGAAAGGCCCTCGAGATCCCGATCGAAGTCGACACCCATGTCACCTCGATCATGGAGTTCTCCTCAGGCGTAGTCGGCACGTTCATCGGCAGCTTGGATGTGTGGAGCCA
>JBOGEU010000684.1:0-1329 GCA_050741995.1 Acidimicrobiia bacterium
GGGTCGGGCGCGACCGCCTCGTACGCCACCCGCATCGCCTCGAAGTCCTCCTCGGTCGGGAGCAGAGGCGAAGTCTGCTCAGGGTCCTGGATCTCGGGGTGATACCCGTCGGCGCGAATGTGACCCGAGGCGAGCACGAGCCGACCGACCCGAGTCGGGTAGGTCACCGCCATCTCGATCGACACCAGGCAGCCGAGGCTGAAACCGAAGAGATCGGCCCGGTCGATGCCCAGGTGATCGAGCAGACCGACCACGTCGGCCGCAAAGCTGGCAAGGGTCAGGGGCCGGTCGGTATCAGCCGTGTGGCCATGGCCCTGGAGGTCGACGGCGATCACCTGGTGCGCCTCGACCAGCCGGGGGATCATCGCCCCGAAGCACGTCGAGGCGTTCATCACGCCGCCGTGCAGCACGACGAGCGGTCGGCCAGTCCCGTGGACCTCGTGATAGAGGTCGATGCCGTTGATCGATACGCGCGTGCCCGTCATTGTCTCCTGCCTAGCGCGGACGTGGTCTGAACTGTCGACGCCGGCCACGGCGGAAACTCATCCAACGATCGCCATCGCGTCGTACAGATCGACGGGAATGCGCAACCGTCGGTCGCGCCAGAATGCTCTCTGATGGAGACCGACACCGACGCTGACTCGTCGCTGACCGGCGACGTCGGCGCGGGAGGCCTAGTGGCGTTGACGTCGGCTGCCTGAGGGGGCGGGTTGTGCCAGGAATGTTCCCTCACATTGACCCGTATCAGACCGGCATGCTCGATGTGGGCGACGGACAGAGCCTGTACTGGGAGGTGTGTGGCAACCCCTCTGGCACCCCGGCGGTGGTCCTGCATGGCGGCCCGGGATCCGGCAGCACGGCGAGGCTCCGTCGGTTGTTCGATCCCGCCGCCTACCGAATCGTCCTCTTCGACCAGCGGGGAGCTGGCCGGAGCCAGCCCCGGGTCGAAGCCCTGACCGACCTGGACGCCAACACGACCCGGCATCTGGTCGCCGATCTCGGTCGACTCCGCGATCAGCTCGGCGTCGAGCGCTGGGTCGTGTACGGGCTCTCTTGGGGAGCGACCCTCGGCCTTGCCTATGCCGAGCTGTTCCCCGACCACGTGATCGCGATAGTGCTGTCCTCGGTGACGATGACCCGTCGCCGGGAGATCCACTGGCTCTACCACGAGGTTGGCCGGTTCTTTCCCGATCGGTGGCGACACTTCCGAGCTGGTGCACCCGAGCACATGCGAGACGGCGATCTGGTCGCGGCGTATCACCACCTGCTGAACCTCCAACCCGACGTTGCCGTCCGGGAGCAGGCCGCCATGGACTGGTGCGCCTGGGA
>JBOGEU010000685.1:0-4641 GCA_050741995.1 Acidimicrobiia bacterium
ACCCTCGACCCATGCCCGGAAGGCCTCGGGCGAGGTGAATGTCGAAGAGGTTCGCTCCCACCAGCTCCCGATCTCAGGCCCGAACACAACCGTGAGCCAGACCACCGTCAGGGCGACGGCGAATACCGCGATCCAACCGGGCGACCGGTCACGGCGTCGGGGCGTCGATGACAATTCAGACGGCATTGAGAATGACCTGGCCCACGGGTAAATGTTCATCGAATCGACGACTGACGACAATCAGGGAGCACCCCCAGATTCCCCCCACGTGCTCAGGGTCCAGGGTGAGGGCCGATCCCTTGCGGCCAACCGATCGGTTGCCCAAGGAGAAGCGAGGCGGACCTTTACCATGGTCAGGCTGCGGAATGCGGGCGTCTGTCGCCTCGGGACCAGGTGGCGAGAAACCCTGTTCCGCCTGAGTAGGAACGAGAGATGAGGCAGTTCGATGGTTGTGTCCGTGCCCGGCGAGTTGGCATGACCCGATGAAACCGACCGGGGCACGCATCGTTCTTCTGTTGGCAATAGTCGGTTACTTGGTCGTGCTGGTCGTATTCCCGCCGGTGGACGACCCGGCCATCGTGGTCCTGGCCCTCGTTCCGCTGGTCATCGCCGGGAGCCGGTTCGGTTTGAGGACTGCCCTGGCAGTGATGGCCGGCCTGCTCGTGTTCACCGGCTTGGTGCTCGAGGTCCGTGGGCCTGGTGTCGACACAATCGTTGGCACCTACCGGGGGATTCCGTTGCTCATGTTCGTCATGACCGGAATCGTGGTCGGCCGGCTGCGCGACGTGCGGACAATGATGGAGCAGGAGCTCGAGCATCGGAGGAAAGTCGAAGCCGAGCTACGCGAGACCCAGAGGAAGCTGGAACAGCTTCTCGACGCCAAAGACGAGCTGATTGCCTCGGTTGGTCATGAGCTGCGCACTCCCCTCACCGCAGTCCTCGGGTTCGCCCAGATGCTCCGCATCGGCGACCAAGCCGAGCTGGCCGCCGATGACCGGGAGGAGATGGTGGGGTTCATAGCCCGGGAGGCGTTCGAGCTCTCGGGGCTGATCGACGACCTACTCGTGGCGGCCCGCATCGAAATCGGAAAGCTCGAGATCACCCTGGTGCCGACATCATTGCGCGCCCAAGTGGCACAGGTCGTCGAAGACTGGGACCCACTAGAGGTTGCCGCAGTCAAGGTCTCGGGCGAGAATGCCAGAGCGTCGGCCGACCCGGCCCGGGTCCGCCAGATTCTCCGCAATCTCGTCGCCAACGCCATCCACTACGGCGGTGACAACATCGACGTCAGAATCGGCTCGGACGGCACCGAGGTGCTGGTCGAGGTCGCCGACGACGGGCCCGGTCTGCCCCAGGACCAATGGGAGACGATCTTCGAGCCCTACTACCGCTACCACTCGGAGTTGACCCAGCCTGGGGCGGTCGGGCTCGGGCTGACCGTGTCCCGAGGGCTCGCCGAGCTCATGGAGGGCAGCCTGACTTACCGACACGACGGCGGGCTCAGCGTCTTCACGCTTCGGCTTCCCAAAGCCGCGGCCACCACCTGACCATCCCGACCCGGGCATCAGCGCTGGCTACAGAAACCTTCGTTCCAACTCGGCGAAGAACGCTGCGGAGAGACGTTCGAACTCCTCCGCGGTGAGTTTGATCTGATCGCCAGAGGCTGCGCCTGCCCACACACGGCCGGCCGCCCGCGGCATGACACCATGCTCCATGTCTCCCGACCTCGAGACCGGGGCGGCCTGTGCTCATCGGATAAGGGAAGAACGCCGGGTCTGAATGAAATCCACGGCTCGGTCGAATGCGGGCCGGATCAGCAGCTGTCCCTGACCTTGGGCCACGATCTTGTCGGCGATCCATTGGGCGTCGGTTTGGTTCTGGCCACTCGTGCCGGAGTAGGCACCGGTGGCGAGTGGGGTGAAGAACACGCCGGTCATGGTGAGGTTGGCCTGGCCAGCCCAGGAGTGAACGAGTGGTGAGTCTGACCAAAGCGCCAAGTCGTCGAAATCTCCACTATCTGGCGCCACCCAGGTGAGACTCCCGCCTCCTCCAGACATGCTCACCGTGGAGGTCTTGGACATGTACACCGCTGTGTAGAGGAAGGTGAGATGACCTGACCCTTCCTTGGTCAAGGTGCCGTCCCGGAAGGTGGCATCCCCGGGACTGCCGATGGTGTTGTGGATGTCCAGGTGACCGGTCGACCCGGTCACGAGCACGTCGCCGTCGAAGACCACGCTTCCGTTGATCGTTACCGGCGACCTGACGGTGAAGCCTCCTGGGCAATCGATCCACCAGTCACCGGACACGACGATGGCAGGGTTGGATGACCCCAAGTCGCAGGGGTAACCGGCGGCGGTCCACCTGCTGAACCCGCCCGGCATGCCGCTCTGACCGATCGACATGATCAACTCATAAATGTGGTCGGGTGTGCCGGTGGTACAACCCGGGATGTCCTGCTCGTTGGCGGTCGTGAGTGGATCAGCGGCCCATGCCACACCTGCCGGGGGTGCGGAATAGTCGCTCCAACAGTTGTAGCGATAGTCGATCCGAGCACGGGTGACCTGCCCTGGCAGGGAGGTCGGCTCCGGTTTGGGACGGTTGCTACCACCGGATCCGGGAGTGCATGCAGGAGTGTTCGCCGGCGGCGAAGCACAGCCAGGAACCCCCGGCGCCAGAGTCTGGATGAGCCCACACCCGAGACCTTTGATGAGAGATGTGGGCGTGACTACTGCGGAGCCGCTCTGGTTCGAGCAGCCTTCTGGTCCGTCGGCCCGCAACGACGACCCTGACCCGTCGACATCGATGACACCATCCGATGAACACCCCGTGCTCCCATCGGAATCGACCGCGGCCACCCCGCTGATGAGACCGGGGACCCCGGGACCGCCCCCGTCGGGATCGATCACCGCGTCGACAATGATCCCCCCGTTGCCCGAGACTTGGATCGCTTGACATCCGTGGCGGTCCAACAGAAGGAGGTTGATGGGTACGCCCCCGCCATCATCCGGGATCGTGGTCCTGGCTACCGCGTGGACCGTCGTCGGCCCGTCGTTGAAGTCGAAGACCTTGGCGAAGAGACCATGATGGACGGCGGTGATCTCCACACCTACCCGCTCACAAGGATCACCGTCTTCGCCACTCGACGACTGGGTGGAGGCACCCAGCAGAGCCGAGCTCATCAGAGGGTCGCCGTCCGGCACCGGATACTTGACGGTCACCGTGAACCGACCCACATGTTGGGTGACCGAAGAGGCGACGGCTTGATCACATGCCCCGGCGAAGGAGACGGGGTTGGCGCACTCGGCCATGTCCAGGGTCGAAAAATCGGGAGAATTGATGAGCACGTAACCGAGGGCGGCCTCACAGGCTTCTTGCCCGCCTCCAGAGGACGCAGCCAATGCGCCGGACGCGGCAGCATTATCCGCGATCTTCTGACTGGCCGCTCGATCAGCACGTATCGCGGACAGGTCGACGGCGATGGCCGCAGCGCCGAGCAGTACGAACAAGACTGCCGTCAGGAGGACGAGGGCGATCCCGCGATCGGAGCTCGGGTCGGGGCGCTTCACCGTCGCTACCTCTCGTATCTGGAGACGGCAGGCGAGCTCAACGTGACGTCGACGGAGAAGAAAACGGCTTGAATGGTGCTCTCTCGTTGCACCATGACCTGCCCTCGGCGTTCGTCGTCGGGTCTGGCATCGGCAAAACAGTCGGACGCCGTTTGTGACGTCCCCGTCACTCCAAGGGCTTCGGTGAGCCGCATGGTCTGATCGTCGGCGCTGGTTCCATCCGGAAACACATAGGCGACGCAGATGTACTGTCCTTGCACTCCGGCATCCAGATCACCCATAGCCGCGGCGCGGGCCACGTCGAGGACGTCATGAAGCCACGCATCGAGGTCACCATCGACCGGTAGGGTCGCTGCAAAGCGGCTCGCCTCCCGTGCCGCGGTCTGAAGCGACGTGGACCTCCCGTACGTGACAGCCGAGGTGACGGTGCCGACCAGGACCGAGATGAGCAGGGTGAGAATGAGCGCCGTCTCGACGAGGGCAGCCCCTCGATCCTTGCCCACCGCTGACGTAGCTCTCACAGAGACACCCTGAGAGCTGTCTCTCCCCTGCACCGCGGTAGTCACCATCATCCTCTCAAAGCCGGGTTCGATCACACCTGCCCCCAGCCCGGAGCGCCAATAGAAGGACCCTGTAAGAGCTAATCGGCAACAAGCAGGATTTCTTGAAGGTGTGTCAGCGGGCAGGCAGCCCCGCCACGTCGGGATGTTGAGCCACCTGGCGAGCGGTTGCCGGGGCCCGGCTAGACCTTGTCGGCAACCCGGGGGGCCGGGAAGTCGGTCTCGAGACCCGGGGCGGCGACCTGGAACAACTCCTCGGGTTGCGGGAGGCCCTGCAGCCGGAACTCACCGAGACTGCTGAAGCCGACTCCGGCAGGGGCGTCGCCGATCTCCTCCCTGGTGGCTCGGGTGATCAGGACCTGCCCCCCGTGCCCCGCCGAGCCGACCCGGGCCATCACATGTACCGGAAGTCCGACGTACCCGGTGTCGGTGACTGCTGGGCTGCCGCTGTGGAGCCCGATCCGCACCCGGACACCCGGCCCCGGGGCCCACGTCGTGGCGGCCATCTCTCTCTG
>JBOGEU010000686.1:0-1539 GCA_050741995.1 Acidimicrobiia bacterium
GGCCATGCCCGAGGACACCCCGAAGACGATCATCGAGCGCTGCCGGGAATACGGCGCACACGTGGAGCTGGTCCCCGGGACTATCGGTGATGCGGGCAAGTGGCTCGCCGAGCACGGAAATCCGCAGGATTTCGATGTGTCGACACTTAAGGAGCCCTACCGGGTCGAGGGCAAGAAGACCATGGGATACGAGCTCTACGAGCAGTTCGATGGCCACCTGCCGGACGTCGTCATCTACCCGACCGGGGGTGGGACCGGACTGGTCGGGATGTGGAAGGCGTGGAACGAGATGGAGGCCATGGGTTGGCTCGACGGCAAGGCGCCCCGCATGGTCTCGGTCCAGGCCGAAGGATGCGCCCCGGTCGTCACCGCCTACCTGCGTGGGGAGACGAAGACCAGCCCGTTTCCCTCTCCGGAGACAAAGGCGTATGGCTTGCGGGTGCCGGCGCCCATCGGTGGCTTTCTCTGCCTGAGGGCGATAGCCGAAACCGGGGGAACCGCCCTGACCGTCACCGAGGACGAGATCGAGATGGCGGCCGCCGCCGCGGCCGACCTGACCGGGATCGACTTCTGCCCTGAAGGTGGCGCCGCCTGGGCGGGATGGCAACGACTTCGAGCCGACGGCTGGATTACCGACAGCGACCGAGTCGTCGTCTGGAACACGGGTTCCGGCCGCAGCTACGCCGACGCCGGTTGACCGCCCCGAACGCAGAAATCTTCCAGGACTACTCTCGATGAGGGCTGCTGAGTGAAAGGAGAAGACCTCATGTCAGAGCTTCACGAGACTCGAATCGACATACCGGAAGACGCTCGGGTGAAGCTGGTCGACGTGTTGAACCGCCAGCTCGCCGATACCACGGACCTGTTCACGCAAGTGAAATACGCACACTGGAATGTGAAGGGCAGCGACTTCATCCAGCTCCATCTGCTGTTCGACGAGATCGCCGGGCACGTGCTCGGGTTCTCCGACCTGATCGCGGAACGGGCCACCACGCTGGGCGGCACGGCCAACGGCACGGTGCGCCAGTCGGCGGGATCCTCGACACTCCCCGAGTACCCGACATCGGCGGTGGAGGGGATGGATGCCGTCATCGCCGTCGCCGACCGGGTCGCCAAGTACGCCGCCAGCACCCGGCGCGCCATGGAAGAGTCCGAGGATCTCGGTGACATCACCACCAACGACCTGTTCACGGAGATCTCCCGGCAGGTCGACAAGGACCTCTGGTTCCTGGAGGCCCATCTCCAGTCGAAGGCCTGATCAGGCGGTCACACACGCGGGGGCGCGGGTCACGGATCGGGTCGCGAAATCTGTGGAGCCCGATGCACACACTCCGCACCTTCCCCATCTAGGGTCCATCTCACACCCCGTGCCCTGAACGAGGCGTTCACTTCCCCGTCAGAGTGTTGATTTTCGCGCTCTCAGGCACTCCGCCGGCCTGTGGAAAACGAAACACTTGACCCATGACAGCTATGTAATTACAGTAGTGAAGTCCATACCAGATGTCGTGGTCACTCCCCCCATACCACCACATCTAGTGG
>JBOGEU010000687.1:0-1397 GCA_050741995.1 Acidimicrobiia bacterium
GCCTTCAACTCGGCGGTGTCGGTGACGACCCGATAGGGGATTCTGAGGGCTTGAAGCAGGGGTTCCATCGACTGGGCATGGGTATGGCCCCAGTAGTAAGGCTCCCCGAAGTCTCCTCTGAAGGTCATGATCATCACCAGCGGCACGTGATGGACCTGCGAGAATCTGGCAAGAGGCTCGCAGAGCTGGCGCAGCCCCGAGTTTTCCATCACCATGACCGCGCGCTTGCCTCCGAGGTAGGCACCGGCGACGATGCCGGGCATCTCTCCCTCGTTGGTCACCGGGACATACCGGATGTCTGGATCACTCGCCAGCAGGCCGTATGCATCCTTGAGTAGCGAGTCGGGAAGGGCGGTCACGATCGAGATGCCCGCCGACTTGAGTGCTGCGACAAAGGAGACCGCATAATCCCCCGGGGCGAAGCTCACTTAACAAACCCCTCGGAATTCGAACCGGCATCCTTCTGTGCGGCGACCGCGAGTTTCGCCATGATCTCTCAACCCGCTGTCCCGCAGAAGAGAACCATGGAGCGGGCGTAGACCCGGGCGGTGACGGCCAGGTCTTCGACCGAGAGCGAATAGTTTCCACCGCCGGTCGAGGATGACGGCCCGTAGGTGAGGCTGGGAATCCCCGCCTCGTTGAACGGCGTGATGTCCCGCCACATCGATGTCACCGGTGCCGGTGGCCGGGACGGCTCGCTGCCGAACTCCGCCTTGTGTGCCTCACCAACCGCTGCAGCCAATTCCTCGATCCCGGTCGCCTCGTACCCCCTGCGGTGTAGGAAGCATTCGATCTCATAGGGGACACCGGTCTTGTCCAGTACCTCGATCAACTCACGGTGGATCTCCATCGGGCCGGTATCGGGGCGGGTTCTGACGTCCAGGTACAGGTGAGCCAGTTGGCTCGACTTGGTGATCTTGTCCGGATGGCCGCCGCGCACTGCACCGATGTTGGCCTTGGGCACCACGCTCCCGCCGGGACAGTCGAACCGGCGCGACGCATAAACGGCTGCCCATTCGTTGAGAGCGGTTATGACCGGCACCAGTCGAACGATGGCATTGGGATTCTCGGTGGTGTCCGGCTCAACCGGGACGAACGGCGTGTACATCGGCTCTCCACCGAGAACGGTGACCTTGAAGAAGGCCTTACCCGGCTCGACCCAGCCGATGGCATTGCCGGTGGCCTCGGCCACCAAGGCGGCGTCCCCCACGACTCCATGTGCAATCGCATAGCGGGCACCGAGATCTTTGCCCAGATGCGATGGCCCCTGGAACTCGTCAACCGGTTCCAGGCCGATCTCACCAGGTACGGCGTGCAACAGGACGTCGCCTCGTATCTCCACGCCGCTGCGCTCGATCGCTGCGGCCGCGATCAAGAATGCCGCCATAGGAGCCTTG
>JBOGEU010000688.1:0-2254 GCA_050741995.1 Acidimicrobiia bacterium
CGTGTCAACTGTCCAACAGCAAGCCCTCGAGCCCGCAAATCTCAGTGATGCGGCGAAGCGGCGGCTACGGTTCACTGACCCGGAACGTCACGCCGGCCTCGGTGGCTGCTTCACGAGGTTGACGTCCCTTCGAGTGGTGTAGAAGCCGGGGTCCACCGCTGAGGTGGGCCACCGGGAGATCTTCGGCTGAACGACCAAGCACGGCCGAAGGGAGACTCCCGGTGACCCTTACGAAGTCTGACGTGACCGACCTGCTCGACGCGATCCGCGCCGGTGGCGATATTGACGTGATCCGCAAGGGCGTCGAGGTGGTGCTGCAGGCGCTGATCGATGCTGAGGCGACCGAGGTGATCGGGGCCGACCGTTACGAGCGTGCCGAGGGGCGGTCGAACTGGCGGAACGGCAACCGGGATCGGTTGCTGGCGACCAAGGCTGGTGACGTCGAGTTGAAGATCCCCAAGCTGCGCCGTGGGAGCTTCTTCCCATCGATCCTGGAGCGGCGCCGGCGGATCGACCGGGCCTTGTTCGCGGTGGTGATGGAGGCCTACGTGCACGGGGTGTCGACCCGCAAGGTCGACGACCTCGTGGCTGCGCTCGGAGCGACGTCGGGCATCTCGAAGTCCGAGGTAAGCCGGATCTGCACGGCACTGGACGCCGAGATGGCTGCCTTCCGGGCCCGGCCGTTGGGTCAGGTCGAGTTCCCCTATGTGTTCCTCGATGCCACCTACCTCAAGGGCCGGGTCGGGGGCCAGGTCGTGTCCCGAGCGGTGGTGGTGGCCACCGGGGTCAGCATGAACGGCGACCGTGAGGTCCTGGGCTGCGCCGTCGGCGACAGCGAGGACGAAGCGTTCTGGACCACGTTCTTGCGTTCCATGCGCGAGCGCGGGCTCACCGGGGTGCGGCTGGTGATCTCTGATCACCACCTCGGCCTCACCAAGGCCATCGCCACCGTCATGCTCGGCTCGGCTTGGCAACGCTGCCGGGTGCATTTCATGCGCAACATCCTGGCCCGAGTCCCGCGGGCCAACGCCGAGATGGTCGCCGCCGCGATCCGCACGATCTTCGCCCAACCCGACAGCGGCGCCGTGGCCGACCAGTTCGACCGGATCGTGGTCATGCTCGAGGGCCAGTTCCCTGATGTGGCCTCGATGCTCGTTGACGCCCGCGAGGACCTGCTGGCGTTCGCGCCGTTCCCGCTTGAGCACTGGCGCAAGGTGTGGTCCACCAACCCGCTCGAGCGCTTGCACCGGGAGGTGAAGCGCCGCTGCGACGTCGTGGGCGTGTTCCCCAACGACGCCGCCATCGACCGGCTCGTCACCGCCGTGATCGTCGAGCAACACGACGAATGGGCCGTCGCCGAGCGCCGCTACCTGTCAGAGACCTCCATGGCTCGGCTCCGCCAGACCGATCCCACCCAGGTTCCCGCCCCCAGCCGAACCCGTCGCCGCCTCGCCGGCTGAGGCGCCCCTACCGTGAAGGGATGCCCGCAGTTCCCGAGCTCGACCTGGCTCGCATCCGCCAGTTCTGCGACGGCAGGGTCCCCGCCCATCTGCGCGACGAAGCCCGCGTCGAGGCCGACGTTCGCGGCAAGTCCGTCACCATCTTCGACTGTCGACCACCCTGGCATCCCAACCTCACCGACTGGTCACGCGTCCCCGTCGCCCAGCTCCGCTACGACCCCAGCAACCACCTCTGGACCCTCTACTGGGCCGACCGCAACAGCCGCTGGCACCGCTACGACGACCTCGACCCCGGCACCGCCGACGAACTCCTCGACGAAATCAACGAAGACCCCACCAGCATCTTCTGGGGATGACCTACGCTCACTCCGCCGACGATCGCTTCTCCACCACAGCGCGGGACGTCATCGGGAGCCGGGGCCAGCGGCTATTGGATACCCGTTTGGTGGGAGGCGAATTCGTGCTGGCTTATCCCGCCGCGGAGCGGTCCCCGACCCGCAGGCCGAGGGCGACGCGAGACGGCCCGCCGGTGGAGAGGGGACCAATCCGGCGGGCCGCCCGGCGCGAAGCGGTCCCCTGGGTGACCTGGGAAAACAGGGGACCGTCCCGCCCGCCCGCTCGGCGTGGCTACCCGAACAACTTCCGGGCAAACCGGCCCGACCGCGGGCCGAGGGGCTTACCGGGATGCCCCCACCTCGTCAGTCGCGACCTGTGCCGCCTCCACCGTCGCGAAGCGACCCACCGTCGTGATTGGCAACAGGCTGGGCGGATCCTCGAGGCGGAGGTACGCGACC
>JBOGEU010000689.1:0-1722 GCA_050741995.1 Acidimicrobiia bacterium
TCTGGCCCCATATGTCGGTGTTCGACAATGTGGCATATGCACTCCGGGTCAGGCATCTCCCCAAGACCGAGATCGAGGAGCGGGTCGTCCGCATTCTCGAGTTGGTCGGTATCGGTCATCTCCGCGACGAGTTCTCGTCTCAGTTGAGTGGGGGCCAGCAGCAACGAATCGCCTTGGCCCGCTCGTTGGTCGCCGACCCGGAGGTGATCCTCTTTGACGAGCCGCTGTCCAACGTCGATGCCAAGGTGCGTGAGGAGCTGCGTCTCGAATTGCTGACGATGCAGAAGCGGATCGGGTTCGCCGGGGTCTATGTGACACACGACCAGGAGGAGGCGATGGCCATCGCCGATCGCATCGTGGTGATGCGGGACGGCCAGGTGGTCCAGGTCGGGTCCCCGAGCGAGGTGTACGAAGCTCCGCAATCGCGGTTCGTGGCCAGCTTCATCGGGGTGGTCAACGAGCTGTTGGGTGTGGTTGAGGGCGAGGCTGCCGATTCGACGTGTCAGGTGGTCGTGACCGATCTGGGCGAGGTGGTCGTGGCGAAGGCGAACATGCCGGCCGGTGCGGGGTCGGGTGATCAGGTGGCGGTCCTCATGAGGCCAGAGGCGCTGTCGGTCATGGCGGCCACGGATGTGGAGCCGGACCGGCCCAACGCCTGGCCGGGGACGTTGCAAACGGCGATGTTCCGGGGGGCGTACAAGGACCATCTCGTCACCGTCGGGTCACGGCTGCTCCGGTCTCGGGGCAACAGCTATCTCAGCTCGGCAGCCGACACTGCCCACGACAAGCCGATTGCCGATGGGGATCCGGTCGTTGTCGTGGCATCGCCGCGAAGCATCCGCGCTATTGCCGTCGGCGTCGAGGCCGGGAGCGAGGACGTGGGGGAGACTGCGCCGTTGGACGGGACCCGGGCCGGAGATCGAGGCAACGGATGACGAGCCCGGGCCCGGGCTCGGTATTGGGACGGCTCGAGTGGCTGCGACCGAGACGGGGCTTCGACCTGTTCGGGGTCCTGGGGTGGACCCTCACTGTGGCCCTGCTCTGGCTCATAATGTTCCCGCTGCTCTCCACCTTCGTCCGGGTCTTCACCCCGAGCGGCTCTTTCGACTTCGGAGCCATGACCAAGGTGATAAGCGATCCCGAGTTCCACGAGGCCTCGTTGAACACGGCCATCGTCTTGCTGGTTGCGGGGAGCGCAGCACTGTTGATCGGATCCGTTTTCGCATGGCTGAACGAGAGGACCGATGCCAGCTTCGGGGTGATCTCACGGATCCTCCCGCTGGTGCCGCTCCTGATCCCTCCAATCGCGCTTTCGGTCGGCTGGGTCTTCCTAGCCCAGACCCGTGCCGGGTTTCTCAACGGATTCCTTCGTGCGGTCCTGGACCTGATCGGGATCAACCTCACAGAGGGGCCCATCGAAATCGGCACCTGGGCCGGGATGCTCTTTGTGTACACCATCGCACTGGTGCCCTATGCCTATCTGGTTGTCTCCGCCGCGCTCAGGAACATGGACACCTCGCTCGAGGAGGCTTCGAGGATGAGTGGGGCCAACCCCTGGGTGACCGTGGCCAAGGTGTCCCTCCCCGCCATCCGCCCCGCCCTGGCGTCTGCCGCCCTGCTCCTCGTGATCGTCGGCGTGTCCTTCTTCTCAGTGCCTCGGACGATCGGGTCGTTGGCCCGGGTAGACACGGTTTCGGTGTACATCGTGCGACTCACCCAGAC
>JBOGEU010000690.1:0-2340 GCA_050741995.1 Acidimicrobiia bacterium
CCCCCCGGGCTCGTGCCCGACGGTCCCGGTGGCAATGAGAACAACGCGCACAACGGGAACAACAACCCCGGGAACGACGGCAACGTCGGGAACAACAACGTCGGGAATGGCACCGGCGACAGCGGCAACGGCAACAACGGCGATCCAGCGAGCGGGAAAGGCCCTCCTCAGGGCTCTCCCTCCGATACCGCCCCCGGGCACGGCAACCGGCCCTAGGGGGCTCTACTCGTCACGGCTTCGCCACGTGCCGACAGCCGGTAACCGGTCTCCAGGCTCACCGTCAGGCCGAGCTCCTTCAATTTGCGCACGCCGAGCTTGAACTGCTGCTTCTCCCTGCCCACGGAGCGAGCCAGATCCTCGGCCCGGACCCCGGGATTGTCAGCGATCAGCGACAACGCCTCACGGGTCCAGCGACCGTGCCTGCTCCGTTCGTCGAGACGGTCGAGCATGACCTGGATCCGTGCCAGCTCCGCTTGGTCCGGGACCGTCTCTCTCAAGGTCAGCCTGGGATCGGGCCCGGCATGCCGCACCCCTACCCGGTAGAGGCGGGGCCCCCGGTTGCCCGCTGCCGCCATCAGGTCCGGCACCGATCGGTAGCCGGCGTCCCGGCTGTCGGCGGCCGTCAGGGATCCGGGGTCGACCTCTGCGACCGAGACGATCTCGACCACCCCCACGGCCGTGCGCAGCTTGGTGCCGACCTTGACCCGGGGCTGACCCCACCTTCGGTACACCGCGTCGACATCACCCGATTCGATCCCCCGCAGAACCTCGTGTTTCAACAACATCAGGGCGCGAAGGATACGGGACCGAGACCGACGCTCCCGTCAGGCCAGGCATCGAGCCCGGCGAGCGGCGTCTCCTGCGCCTGCCTTGCGACCCGGCTGCCAGCCGGCTGCGAAACGCCTCTGCAACCCGCGCCCGGAGACGGGCGTCGACCGCCGCGTGGTTGAGGTTGGGGTTGTACTGACTCATCTCATTGCTTTCTTCTGATCTGCCGGTCGGCAGATGGGAGGTAGAGGGCGGCTTCCTGCCAAGGGCTTCTTGGCAAAGAGAAAGCCGCCTCGTGGAGGCGGCTCGGACAAGACGGGCTGAGATGATCGTCAGATCATCGGCTCCGTTCCCGAACCGGCTGTCATCGCGGTCTTGTCGAATCGCATCGCAATCACCTTGTTCCCGACCCGGGTGCCCGGGTCATGTGCAGGTCGCTCACTATGACCGAGGCGGGGACGGCCCGTCAAGGTGATTAATGCCTTCGCCGTCCGAACAGAAACCACTGGCCGGTCCCGATGCGGTGGCTTAGCCTGAACGTGCCGACAAAGGCACAACGGCTGTTACCGGCAGTGGGCGGCGTGGGAGCCACAACAGAGGAGATTGAGGTGACTCGTAGCCGCTCCAGACTGGGCACGCTGATCGTGGTCGGCATGCTCTCCTCGTTGATCCCGGTCTCTGCCCTGCCCGCAGCGGCAGCCACCACCGGAGACCTGCTGTTGACAGGCGTCATCGACGGCCCCCTCACCGGGGGATTGCCCAAGGCGGTCGAACTGTACGTCGCCAACGACATCCCCGATCTGAGCGTCTACGGGCTGGGCTCCGCCAACAACGGCGGCGGATCGAACGGTCAGGAGTTCAGCTTCCCCGCGACGGGCGCCACCGCCGGTGATTTCGTCTATGTGGCCACCGAGGCCCCAGGATTCAACTCATTCTTCGGGTTCGACCCCGATTACACCTCCCCCGCGGTCAATATCAACGGAGACGACGCAATCGAGCTGTTCATGAGCGGGTCGGTGGTCGATGTATTCGGAGAGATCACGTTCGCCACCTTCCCGGTTTGGGCCCATACCGACGGTTGGGTATACCGGGTGAACCAGACAGGGCAGGACGGCTCGGTCTTCGTGCCCGAGAACTGGACCTCCAGCGGGGTGAACGCGCTGGACGGAGAGACCTCAAACGCCACGGCAGCCTTCCCCTTCCCGTTGGGGCAGTATTCGGAGGACACACCGCCACCGCCACCCCCGCCACCACCACCCCCTTCGCCCTTCATCATCAACGAGGTCGACAGCGACACGCCGGGAACCGACGCCGCCGAGTTCGTCGAGCTCTACGACGGAGGTGCGGGCAACACATCCCTCGATGGCCTGGTCCTCGTCTTCTACAACGGAGGCGACGCGCTCACATACGGGTCGGTGGATCTCGACGGTCTCAGGACCGGCAGCGACGGATATGCGGTGATTTGCGGGGATGCCGCCGATATCGCTGCCGAGTGTGACCTCGACAGCAGCGTCGTCATCCAGAACGGCGCCGACGCCGTGGCCCTGTACCAGGGCGATGGCTCAGATTTCC
>JBOGEU010000691.1:0-1341 GCA_050741995.1 Acidimicrobiia bacterium
GCCCCACCCTCACCGCGGGGACAGGGGCCGTGGCCATATTGTTCATTGTCTATCTGATGGTCCTGAATCCGTTTTGTGCGCCTATCGAAGGATCCTGGTCGGGGCGCACGGCTCACCCACCTCCAGCGTGGCCGAGGAGACCGCGGCCCGGCTTGCCAAGCAACTCGGCGCCGAGCTGATCCTCGTCCATGTCAGCGATGGCGAGACCGGCAACGCGGCCGACGTCGACGTCCTCCAGGCGGCGCTGGAACGAGCCCGCAATCTCGGGATCGAGGCTCGGGCCGAGCACCGCACCGGTGAGGCGGCAACCGCGATCATGACCGCCGCCGCCGAGCTCCGCGCCGATCTGCTCGTCATCGGCGACCACGGGATGGGGTCGGCGAGTCGATTCAACATCGGTGGCATCCCGGGCCAGGTAGCTCATCACTCGCCCATCGACATCCTGGTGGTCAGGACCTCCGATCCCACTCGGCAACACACATACGGCAGAGTCCTGATCGCCACCGATGGCTCGCTGACCGCCCATCAGGCGGCCCGTCATGGTCACGCCCTGGCCCAGGCGCTGGGAGCCGCGGTCGCCCTGATCTTCGTGGGCGATGAGCTGATCGGCGACATCGTGCTTCGTGACATCGCCGCCCGCCTCGGAGGCGACGACTTGGAACGGATCGTGGTCAAGGGCAACCCGGCCGTCCAGATCTCGAGGGCGGCCCAGGACCACGACCTGGTGGTGGTGGGCAACAAGGGGATGACCGGTTCCCGCCGCTATATTCAGCGGGTCGTCCCCAGCCGGGTGGCGCACGAAGCCCCGTCGGATGTGCTGATCGCCAAGACCGTGAGTCGTTCCTTTTTCGATCTTCGCCCAGGAGAAGGAGCCGTCGTCGAAGTCGACGGCGAGAAGGTGGCGGCCTACCTCCACGACGACGGCACGACGTATGCCCTGTCGGCTCGCTGCCAGCACATGGGGTGCATCGTCGATTGGAACAGCCGGGCCCGGACCTGGGACTGCGCCTGCCACGGCTCCCGTTACGAGTACACGGGGGCGATCATCAACGGGCCGACCACCAAGCCACTGCCGCCGGTCAAGATCTGAGCCCGACCCCCGTCATACGCCTCAGGGGGTCGTGGATCTGCTCGAGGAGCTCGAGGTGAGCGGGAGGTGAAGACCGAGAATATCCGGGATCCGGTCAGCTGATACCGCTTGGCATCATTCGGCTGCAGATGCCACTTGCCGGATCCATTGCAGGACACGCCGGTAGTCGGCAGAGGCACCCTCGGCAATGAGCGATTCGCGCTCGGTCTCCAAGATGCCGGGCTCGATCGTCTTGCGGAACGCTTCGACGT
>JBOGEU010000692.1:0-2406 GCA_050741995.1 Acidimicrobiia bacterium
GGGTAGGCCTCTGACCATGCCCTGGCCAGCGGATCATCGGGGTCGACGAGATAGAAGGTGACGTGACCGTCGTAGGCATCGACCACCGCCTTGACCGAGTTCCGCATGTAGTTGATGCCGGGAGTGAGCTCGGACGACTGGGCCAGCCGACCGATGGGACCACTGGCACCTGCGGTCAGCGGCTGTGAATAGGGATACCACGAGCTGGTCGTATAGAGGTCGAGCACCCAGAGGATCTTCCCGTCGATGATCACCGGGTAGGGGTCTGTGTCGAGCTCCAGGAACGGGGCCACGTCCTCGAGGATGTGCCCGACGTTTCGCTCCACGAGTACCCGGCTGTCGGGCCGGATCTCACCGGAGATCAACAGGTTGAGGTCCCGGTATCGAAACGCGAAGGCGATCCGCTTCCAGATGCTGTCCAACACGACACCCGCCTCGCCGTCGTATTCGTTATAGGCAGTGCCCTCGTCGGCAAGCGGGTAATCGATCTCCTGGGGCTCGTCTCCGGTGTTGATGATGATGGGTCGCCCCTCCTGGTAGGTCTCACCGAAGTAGACCCGTGGCTCGTCGAGCTCGAAATCCTCGGTCACCGCCTGGGGCGGGACGTCGCTGAGCAGGAACCGGGGTTGCCCGTCGTCGGACACCACGTTCGCCTCGTTCACCACCGCCCCGAACCCGTGGGTATACAGCAGCCGCTGGTTCAGCCAGTCCTCACGGGGAAGGTTGACCTCCTCCAGCTCACGCACCGCCATCATCACCTGGGTCGGCGTGCCCTCGCTCAGATAACGGTCGGTGTCGACGACGCCCAAGGTGTAGTAGGTGCGCAGCTCCTGGAAGTTCTGATAGGTCCGGGGGAGCACCGACGGATCCCAGATCCTGAGGTTGTCGATGGTCAGCCGGTTGGCCTCGATGTCGGCCGCCTCCAGGTCCTCCGCCGCCGAGAAGCCCCGAACCTCGACCTGGTCCAGGCCCCATGCCCTCCGGGTGAACTCGAGGTTGTACTCGACATAGGTGCTCTCCTTCTCGAAGGGCTGTGGCGTCACCTGTAGGCGCTGGATGACGGCCGGGTATATGGCGGCCGCCGCGATCGCCACCACCAGCCACGACCCGACAGCGACCAGAGCCAGGCTCCACCCCGGTCGGTAGATGTTGACGATGAACAGCACGGCGGCGATCACCGCCACCAGCATGAGCAGGCGGTATGCCGGCAATCTTGCGGTGATGTCGGTGTAGCCGGGCCCGAAGAACTGGGCGACACGATCGGAGAACAGCAACTCGTACATGTCGAGCCGATAGACCACCGCTCGCACCAGGGCGATCAAGGCGAACATGATCGAGATGTGGGTCTTGGTGGCACGGGTGGCCGTGACCCGCCGCCCGTTGAAGCGAAGCCCTCCGTTGAAGTAATGGGCCACCGCGAGGACGACCGTGGTGAGGACCAGGAGGTTGAACACCCAGTCGGTCACCGTGTCGAGAAGGGGGAGGCGAAACACGTAGAAGCCGACATCGAGGTCGAAGATCGGGTCGACAACCCCGAAGTCCTCCGCGTTGATGAACAGAAACACCTCGTCGCGCCATGTGGACACAGTCAGCCCGAGCAGGACGGCGAGCCCTCCGGTGACCCAAAACCGCACCTGGCGCACCCTGGGCTCGATCCACTCGCGGAAACGCTCTATCAGCTCCTCGTCCTCGGTGAGATCGAACGGTGCCCAACGCGGTGACATCCGGTCGACGAGCTCGAGGCTGATCCAAAGGACGACGAAGGCAACGGCGATGCCTGCCGCCCCGAGGATTATCGAGAGGCCCCAACGCCGCTGCCAGACCGACTCATATCCGATCGACTCGAACCACAGATAGTCGGTCCACGAGGTGCCGAGGGCGGTGAGTACGAGATACCCGGCGGCGAGGAGGATCAGGATCAGGGTCAAAGGCCGCCGACGATCAGACTTGTAGTCCGGGGGAACCCTGGTGAACATCGGAAATGAGGGTAATGGGTCCGGGACTATGGGTCCCGAGCAGGCGGGCGGGATGAGCCCGCGGTCAGAGCGGAGCCAGTGTGCACTCGCAACCGGCATGGACCGGAGGGAGACTCGACTCCGGGTCCGCCGATGCCTCGCGGCATGCGCTGCAGGGGGTCCCACTCGCTACCCAACCGAGCCGCACCTGGTCGGCCGCCGAGTCGACCAATCCCCGGTGGTAGCCGACGAGCGCCAGCTGGCGTACCCGTCGCTCGGCCTCGTCGGTCCGCCAACCCCGGAACACCCGTGATGTGGCCGATTGCTTCTCGCGCTGTCCGTCGCCGGCGTCGATGAGGGCCCTGGAGACGGCGTCGGCCAAGTCATCGCCAAAGGTCTCGGCGGCATCCGAGGGTGGAGTGTCGTGTCGTCTCAGCTTCGAGCCGACCAT
>JBOGEU010000693.1:0-2492 GCA_050741995.1 Acidimicrobiia bacterium
GCGTAATCCCGATCCGCTCGTTGGGCCAGGGTCATTCCACTCCTTTCAAAGCTGTCTCGCCAACGGAGGATGGCGGGGGTCACGTGACATGACACGAGCCGGGAAGCCGAGTCTAGGCCGGGCCGTGGCCGGCAAAGGCTTGCTCCCGGTGACCGCCGGCACCACATTGCCGTCGGGCAGCGCTATCGGTTGCAGGCAAGTTGTCTAGACATTAAGTTACTTCGCGTGCTGTCTTGAGTTAGAGATATCTCGGAGAAGACAAGCGGGACCGGCGCCCCGGAGCGGGCCGTGGGGCAGTGAACTGGAGGTTCGGAAAGTGGCGACAAACCCGGAAGCCGTCGAGCTGCAGAAGGCAGGCAAGGTCGAATACGAGTGGGGGACGCTCTGGCCTCACCACCACAAGGAGAAGATGAATTGGGCCACCGGCTTCCGCACCAAGGGCGACGTCGACATCCTGTTCCTCTCCGGGTCGACTGGTCGCGACCCGTTCCACGACGCACCCAACCGGACACCTGACGAGGAACGGGCGGGTCGGGGCAACGTGGTGGGTGGGATCACCGAGCAGACTCGCCAGTGTCTCGACGACATACGTGACAACCTCGAGATGATGGGGGCCTCGCTCAAGAACATCGTGATGTTCCGCTACTACCTCAAGCGGCGCGAGGACGTATTCGACATGCGAGACGAGATGTATCGCTTCTTCGAGGAGCACGAGCCCGATCTCAGAGAGCACCCCAGACCGGCCACCCTGCTTCGCGGCGTGGGCATCGACCTGCCCGACATGCTCATCGAAATCGAGGCCTGGGCCGTCGTCCCCAGGGAGTAAGCCGTCACCAAGAGTCCAGGGGCCCGGCTGCCGGGGCCGGGCGCCTGACACACAGCGTGCAACTAAACGCCAATGAGGCGCAGCGAGGAATGTCGGCTCAGACCGACCGAGGCGGGCCGGGCATCATGGTCCGCCGTGGAGACGCGTCCTTGGCCTTTCGCCGTTCTCCGATCTCAGACGATCCGGCACAGCTCGATGGCGTTCTGCGAGCGGATCATCTCCCGCTCCGGCTCCGGGATCGGCATCTCGTCTATGAGTGTGGAGCCCAACCGGCAGAACTCGAGCCCGTTATCCGGCCCGAACGGGGCATCGGTCCCGAGCAGCATGTGCCCGGCTCCGTAGAGGTCGTAGGAGCACATCAGCGCCGAGACCGGCCCATGGATCGCGGTGTCGACATGGAAGCGCCTGAACCCGTCCATGAGTGGTCCCTCGAGCTGCGGTCTATCGATTCTGCCCAGCTCCTCGCCCTCCGGGTAGCGGCTGGAGATTCTCTGGGCGAAGAACGGGATCATCGCGCCGGCGTGGTGGACGATGATCTCGAGGTCGGGGTGTCGCTCCAGCACCCCGCTGAAGACCAGCCGCGCCATCGCCACCGAGCTCTCGTATGGCCAGCCGAGCACCAGGAACAGGCCGTATCTGGATGCGTCTTCTCCCGGGTAGTCGGGTTTATCCGCCCGCCGCTCGGGGTGGAGCCAAGCGGGCACTCCGAGACGCGAGACCTCGGACCAGAACGGCTCGAGGCTTGGATCGTCGAGAGGCACACCAAGCGAAGACGTGAATATCTGTGGCCCCAGCAGCCCGAGTGTCTCCACCCCGCGTCGCAACTCGGCCACTGCGAACTCCGGGTCACAAAGCGGCACCGACACCGTTCCCCGGATCCGGTCTCTGGCAGCGTCCACCATCACGGCCATCGAGTCGTTGGCCAGCTTCGTCATCCGGCGCAACGCCTCTCCGGCGAAGAGACTCTCCAACGGTGGGGAAGGGGTGGTCAGCACCTGGATGTCGATGTCATTGGCGTCGAGGACGCGAATCCTCTCTCGATGCTCGAACAGTGGTCTCAGGTCGACCCAATTCGCCAACGAGGGCGGCGATCCCACCTTCTCGAGAACTCGATTCCTGAGCTCCGGGGCCATCCCATGGCCGAACACATCGATTTTCAAGACCGCACTTCCTGGAAAGCAAAAGAAAGGGATGGATTAGCAGACGGATTCGAGTGATTCCAAATGCGCGTATGCGAGGATCCAGCGCCGGTGGCATGGGCTGGGGCCTTAGAAAAGGAGATGGAGATGCCTCGATTGAAGAAATACATGCTCGTCGTGTGGCTGCTGGCGATCGTGGTGGCCGCTTGTGGCGGCGACACCACGGACACCACGGAGACCACCGAGGGCGCCCCGGTGACCACTGCGGCGCCCGAGCCCGGCGAGACGACGACAACAGCCGGTGAAGAGGAGACCACGACTTCGGCTGCCGAAGATCTCCCGGTGGTTCGCCTTTCGGCCCTCAGCGGTGGCCTCACCGCGATCGCCCAGATGGCGATCCAGGAGAACGGGTTCGATGTGGCGAACGGGTGGCAGGGCGAATACTTCTACAACGATCCGGATGCCTCGGGTCAGTTCTTCCTGCAGCGGAACTCGGACATTGCGTTCGACTTCGACTCCTTGGGGGC
>JBOGEU010000694.1:0-17397 GCA_050741995.1 Acidimicrobiia bacterium
TCTACACCAGGAACCTGCGCGAGATCACCGAAAAGGTGCCGGAGGTCGTGGCCGCGGTCCTCGGGTTCCCCGCCGCCTCTCTCATCCTCGACGGCGAGGCGCTGTTGTTCGGCCCGAGTGGGCCGGAGCAGTTCCAGGACTCGATGAGCCGCTTCGGCTCGGAGGGCTCGGGCATTTCGGCGCCGCTCACCGCTTTCTTCTTCGACTGCCTGTATCTCGACGGATCCGACCTGATCGACCTGCCACTCCGGGAGAGACGGGCCGCGCTCGCGGCCACGCTGCCGGGGACCGCCCTGGTGGGCTCTGTCATCACCGACGACCCCTCGGTCGCCGACCGGTTCTTCGACGAGGCGGTGACCGCCGGGTACGAGGGGGTGGTGGTCAAGGACCTCGACCGGCCCTACGAGGCAGGCCGACGGGGCTCGGGATGGCTCAAGGTGAAACCAACGCACACTCTCGATCTGGTCGTGCTCGCCGCCGAGTGGGGATCGGGACGAAGACAGGGCTGGCTCTCGAATCTCCATCTCGGGGCCCGTGACGGGGAGGGTGGCTACGTCATGCTGGGAAAGACATTCAAAGGGCTCACCGATGAGATGCTGGCCTGGCAGACCTCCCGATTTCTCGAGATCGAGGACCATCGGAGCGGCCACGTGGTGTATCTCGAGCCGAGGATCGTGTACGAGATCGGCTTCGACGGTGTACAGCGGAGCACTCGTTACCCGGGTGGTGTCGCTCTTCGCTTCGCCCGTGTCAAGCGCTACCGGGACGACAAAGAGCCCGATGACGCAGACACCATCGCCACCGTGCGCAGCTTCATGCGCGCCTGATCCTCGGACCCGCATTTCGGGGTCGGTCGCCTCAACAAATACCCCGCAGATGCCGATGTGATAGCAATGCCCGAATCGACATCAGAGTTGGTCACGACCGCACCCGTAATGGAAGAAATCCGAAGCAAGCCGCCTCTCGTCGGGCTCCATGGAGGCCACGTCACCGATCGGGATCTGGTCGATGCGATGCGGGGTTGGTCGAGCTTCGAGAATCTGTTTCGGATCTCGCCGATCCCTGTCATGGAGCAGGACTACTCGGCTCTGGTGGCGTGGATGGACGCTCTCCGCACCGAAGGGGTGACAGATCTCCGGGCGTATCTCGGCGATGACATCGCCGCCATCCGGTCACTGGTCCCGATGATCAGGATCGTGGCGGCCAATCCGGCGGCGGTGCAGGCGGTGGGTCTGCCGCTCGAGGACCTGATCGGGCCGGTCAACCCTCAAATCGTCAACGAAGGCGCGGTCGAGGCGTGGCTGGCCCAATTCGACGCAGTGTGGAATCGGGAGGCCGAGGCCCATTCCTCCTACATGGCGGCCACCGCCGACGGCAGGTCATACGACGCCGAGTCGATCCTTTCGGCGCCCATGGTCGGGGGCGAGCCCGACTTCTCCCGGGCGGTGTTCACGGTCATCGACGTCACCGACCATCGCAACGAAGAGCGACGCATGAGCGAACTGGTGCAAGCCAAGAACCAGTTCCTGGCCTCTGTCAGCCATGAGATACGCACCCCCCTGACCGCCATCCTCGGTTTCGCCAATCTCCTCGACGAGGATCCGACTCTCGACGGCGAGGATCGGCGGTTGATGGTGTCGTCGATAGCTCATCATGCCCAAGAGGTCGCCGACCTCGTCGAGGATCTGCTGGTGGCGGCCCGGGCGGACATGGGCCAGATCGAGGTGACGAACATCGACTTCGACGTGATGACCCAGGTGAGGCGGACCCTGGGCGCCGGGGGCTCGTTCACGAATGACGTCGGTCTCCACGCCGAGGCCGGGCCGGTACGGGCAAACGGTGATCCCGCCCGGGTGCGTCAAATCGTGCGCAACCTGCTCACCAACGCTGAGCGATACGGTGGCTCGGACGTCGCGATCAGCGTGAAGCAGTCCGAGGGCCAGGTCCTGGTGACGGTGACCGACGACGGGCCCGGGCTTCCCAAACGCGAGTGGGAGAAGATATTCGAGCCCTACCACCGGTGGCATGACAGCCCGGGTCGGCCCGGCTCGGTGGGGATCGGCCTTGCCATCTCGCGTCAGCTCGCCGGACTGATGGGGGGCACCCTTCGATACCGGCATGAGGAGGGAGTGAGCTCCTTCGTGCTCGCCCTCCGCCCCGCCCGAACCTGATCGAGACTTCAGGCCGCCGACCGGCCGGGGTAGCGTTCAGGCCATGGAGGAGCTTCAGATCTACCTCTTCGGTGGGTTTCTCCTGGAGCGGGCCGGTGTCGCCATGCCCCCGATCGCATCCCGGGCCGGGCGATCCCTGTTCGCATACCTGGTGATGCATCGTGGCCGGCCATTGCAACGCGACTTGCTGGCCGGGTCGTTCTGGCCCGATATGCCCGAAGGGCGGGCGCGGCGTCGGCTCAGCCATACCCTCTGGCAGATCCAAGATGTGATCAGCGAGGGCTCCGGCTCCCATCTGGCGGTGACCGCCGACACCATGGCATTCGACCCGTCGGTCCCCTACTGGCTCGACGTCGAGGAGTTCGATTTGAAGTTCGAGGCCTCCAGGCTGTCGGGTCGAGAAGGCCAGCCCGAGGCACATACCGACGCAGCCGCACTCAGAGCGTGCGTGGAGCTCTACAGGGGTGACTTCATGGCGGGCTTCTTCGACGACTGGGCAGTCGCCGACCAGGACCATTACCGACAGCGTTACCTGGTCGCCCTCAGCCGGTTGGTCGACAGCACCAAGGCCAACGGCGCCTATGTCGAGGCCCTGTCCTACGCCCGGCGTCTCACCCATCATGACCCCCTCAACGAGGCGGCCCATCAGGAAGTGATGCGGCTCTGCTTCCTGCTCGGGCGGACCACCGAGGCCCTGCGTCAGTTCGAGCGCTGCCGCTCGGTGCTGGCCGACGAGCTCGGCTCCGAGCCGTCCGAGCCGACGTTCGAGCTCTACAACAGGATCAGGAGGCAGCGACGGGCCGGGGTCCGCCACATATCCGGTGACGGCCGGGCAGTTCTGCTCGGCAACCGGCCGGAGTCGCCATTCGTGGGACGTGAGGAGGAGAGGCGCAGCCTGGTGGATCATCTGGAGAAGGTCCTCGCCGGGCCGGGCGGTGTGGTCCTGGTCGAGGGTGAGCCCGGTGTGGGCAAGAGCCGGCTCGCCCTGGAGATGGCCGAAGATGCCGAATGGCGCGGGTTCGAGGTGAGCTGGGGAAGATGCACTCCGGGGACGCTCCGCCCATTTGCGCCTCTGGTCGAGGTGCTCGAGTCGCTCAGCTCGCTTCGGATGGAACAACTCTCCGAGCAGGTCTCACCGGTCTGGCTGGGGGAGACCCTCCGTCTCGCTCCCGGATTGGGCGGGCGGGACAGCCCTTCGCCCGCATCCGCCCCTCTCCGCCCGGTCGAGGAGTCGGCCCGGATGCGGGAAGCCTTGGTGCACGCATTGGGTGCTCTGGGCCGGATCTCGCCGCATTTGGTGATCCTCGACGATGTGCAGTGGGCTGATGAGGACACACTTGCCGTGCTCACCCATATGGGTCAGCGTCTCGTCGCTTCCCGCACCCTCTTGCTCCTGCTCTATCGGAGCGAGGAGGCCAGAGGCGACCCCGCGGTGTGGGACGTGTTGCGGGACATGGACCGCAGCGCCGGATTGGGGCGACTCGTGCTCTCCCCGCTCTCCGTCTTCGAGTTGGGGGACATGGTCAAGCGCATACTCGGCATCCCACTCCTCGAGCCGTCGGTGGCGGCCCATCTCCATCGGCGAACCGGGGGCAACGTCCTGTTCGCCTTGGAGACACTGCTCGCCCTCAGGGATCAGGGGCTGTTCGAGACCGGTGACGACCCGGCTCGGGTGCTCGAGGCGCAGCTCTCCGGCCAGCGGATGCCGGTCGCCCCCCGGGTCCGGTCGGTGATCGATTCCCGGATGTCGCTGCTCGGCGAGGAGGTGGCGGCGGTCTACGAGGTGGCCGCGGTGTGCGGAAGCGCAATCGAGGTCGACCTGCTGGCGGCTGGTGCCGATCTGCCGCGTCGCGCCGTCCTCGACGCCGTGGACGAGCTGTTGCACCGTGGCCTCATCCGGGACGAAGGCGACGGGCATTACCAAATGGCTCACGACCAGGTGCGCCAGGTGGTGTACGAGCGCATCGACGAAGAGCGGCGCATGCTGTTGCACCGCCGGATCGCCGAGGTCCTGGTGGAGACCGATCCCGATCAGGTGGAGGCGATCGGCTACCACTTCGGTGAGGCCGGAGTTCCCGACCGGTCAGCCACCTTCTTGTACAGGGCGGGGCTGCGCGCCGAAGAGCTCAGCGCATACGCCACCGCTCGGCAGCATCTCCTGGCGGCCCGGGTGGCAGCCCTCGAGGCGATGTGGCCCCCCGAGCTGCTGTACGAGGTCCTGGCTCATCTCGAAGGGGTGCTCAACGTCTTGGGACGGCGTGACGAGCAGGACGAAGCCATCGACGAGATGACCGCCCTGGCCGATCTCAGAACCGATCTGCTCGGCGACCTGGATCGTCGCCGGTCATGGCTTCTGGCCCATACCGGGGACTTCGCGGGAGCAGAGCAGGCTGCGCGTCGATCGGTTGGCGTGGAGGCAGATCGAGGAGATCGCTCCGGGGTTGCGGCCTCCCTTGTTGCGCTGGGAACCGGTCTTCGCTGGTCAGGCCGGCCGCTGGCTGCCGTGCCGCATCTCGAAGCCGCCACCGCAGCCGCCGTCGAGGACCCGGTGGGCCGGGCCGTGGCCCTCACCGAGTTGAGCAGCACGCTGGTCGAGGTGCAGCGGTCGGCCGAGGCGCTGCCTTACCTGGACGAGGCGCGTGTGATCTTCCGCGAGTCCGATGATCGGCGCGGCGAGGCGGAGGTGGCCGGAATCCGGGCCCGGGCACTGCGTCATCTCGGTGACAGCGATCGGGCGGTTGCCGTGTACGAAGAGGCCATCGAGCTCTGCCGGAGCATCGGCTACCGCCACGGGGAAGGGCTCAGCCTGGTCAATCTGAGTGCCCTCCATCATCTTCGAGGTGATGTGGCCGCCGCCCTCTCCGGTTACGACCGTGCGGCCCAGGTCTTCGGGGACCTGGGCAACAAGCGGGGCGAGGCGATGGTGCTGGCCAATGCCGCTTCGGCCCGGCACACTCTGCTCGGCGACGACGACCGGGCTCATGCCGACGCCGAACGGGCGCTCCGGCATTTCGTCGAGATCGGAGATCGGGCCCGTGAGGCGCAATGTCTCGAGATCCTGGCCGGGGTGGCAGCCCGCAAAGGTCATCGAGATCGAGCACGACGCTTGCTCGACGACAGCCTCCAGGCCCTCGCCGGGACCGGCAACCGATTCCTCGAAGGCCAGCATCTCCGCTCCCTGGCGCTGCTCCAGGCAACGGGCGGAGAGCACACCGAGGCCCTGGACACCCTCGCCCGGGCCGACCGGCTCTGCGAAGAGGCCGGATTGGACGACCTGGCAGTGGAATTGCTCTCGATTCGGGGCTCGGTGCTCGCCGCCGGGAGGGCGGATGAGGCCCTGCACCTGACCCGGCGAGCGGTCGAGGGGTTGGGCCCGGGTGTCGAGCGCCCCTACCTCGTCCATCATCGCCACTCGGTCGCCGCCCACGCCGCCGGCCAGACCGAAGAGGCGATCCGGGCGGCCCTCGAAGCCCACCGTTTGCTCGAGTACGCCCTGGCCGGCCTGCTCCCGGAGCAGCGGGAACGCGCCCTCGAGACGGTCCCCGAGCATCGTGAGATCGTTGCCGCCGCTGCCCTGCTCTCGCCCCGGACCATCCAGGTGCGGCTGCCGGCGGTGGGTGCGCCCACCGGGCGCCCTCTGGACGACCACGATCTGCGATGGGTCGAATGGACCATCGAGCATCCGGCGGATCTGGGGGTCGCCTCTCCCATCGAGCGCCGGCAGCTGAGGCTGCTGCGGCTGCTCACCGAGGCGACCGAGGAGGGGGCGGTCCCCTCGATCGAGCACCTGGCGGAGGCGATCGGGGTCAGCGAGTCGACGGTGAGACGGGACCTGTCGGTGCTGCGTCGTCAGGGCCATCGTGTGGACACCAGGGGCTATCACCTTCGGGTGTCATGACGGAAGGTTGAGCCCGGCCGGCCCAGTCGGTTGAGACACCTGATAGACGGTCTCCCTTCATATTCGCTCCTGGAATCAACAAATCGGCTCCAGGGAGGTCCCACTAATGCGTCGTCGCATCATCGTTCTCGTCCTGGCAGTCATCAGCGCGCTGATGACTGCCGCTCCGGTCCTGGCTTCGGTCAGCGAAATGAGCTGAACCGGCCTCAGTCCGCAACCAGACATGGAGCCGGCTCCCCCACCCGACTCCCATCCCTCCAGGGCCGGCTCCATGTCGAAACGCGGTTCCGCGTCAGGCGGGCCGACGTGCGCTCGCAAGGGCCGCGTCACAACGAGGAGTAGGGATTGCCTGATCTGTCCTGGGATGTCGTCTCCAGCGCCCAAGAGGTGCTGTCTGTGCTGCCGGAGACGATCGTTCAGGTCGACCACGACTTCCGGGTCATAACCGTCAACCGGTTGGACTCGAGGATCTTCGTCACGCCGCCGTCACCCGGTGCCTTCCTGGACGAGCTGGTGCCGGGGCCCACTCTGCAAGTCATCGAGCGTCTGGTCGTGGCCGCCCGTGAAACGGGTATTGCCGAAGCCGACTACGACACAGTCGAAGAGCGTTTCCGTCTCACCGCCAAGCGTCTCGAGACTGTGCCGATGTTCCTGCTGGTGTTCCAGAACGTGACCGGGCTGAGACGCGCCGAGGAGGCCGTGGAGGAGGTCGTGCGAGACCGAAGCAGCTTTCTGGCGTCGGTGAGCCACGAGCTGCGAACCCCGCTCACCGCCGTCGTCGGTTACGCCAACCTGCTCTCGGAGCCCCACCCCAACCTCGACGAAGACGCCCGCAATTGCATGGTGCAGGACATGACCGATCAGGCGTGGGACCTGGCCGGCATCGTCGAAGACCTCCTGGCCGTGGCCAGGACCGAGATCGGCGAGCTGACGGTGGTCAGCGTGCCCGTGAACCTGAGGGCAAACATCGCCCAGGTGATCGAAGCCATGGGACGCCGAGGCGATCAGGTGACGGTCTCCGGCGACCGAAGCATCATGGGGCTCGGTGACCCGGCGAGGTTCAGGCAGATCGTGCGCAACCTCTTGAGCAATGCGCTCACCCATGGAGAGGAGCCGGTGACCGTCGAGGTCGTGGCCGACGACACCTTCGCCGCGGTCCAGGTCAGGGACAGCGGGCCGGGTGTGCACGAAGCCTTGGCCGAGTCCATATTCGACCAGTACACGAGCGGGGACACCTACACCCCGGGCCGGGTAGGGATCGGGCTCTGGATATGCCGTGAGCTGGCAAGCCAGATGGGCGGCCACCTCACCTATCGCCGGGAACCGGGAGAGACCGTGTTTCAGGCCACACTCCCGGCCCTGGTCCGCTGATCGGTAGATTTCCGAGGGTTGGTCGATCCGCCCGATCCTGCCCACGCGACGGCCTGCTCTAACCTGGTCGTCGGCGAAGGGGAGTAGCTCCCTGACCGGGTGATCGACATGCTGGGCCGAATAGGCCCCGGTCTCCGGGCCCACCGGACCATTGGGACGTGGGTGAGCGAGACCTTCGATCGAGCATCGATGAGCGATGCCCGGTCGAGGTGTCTGTCCTCCTCCGGGCGAGGAGGACAATGTGCAAGCGTTCTGGTTGAGCTTCGGCGTCATCTTCGTCGCCGAATTGGGGGACAAGAGCCAGTTGATGGCGTTGGCGTTCGCCAGCCGGTATCGAGCAAGCCAGGTGCTGATCGCGATCACCGTCGCCACCGCCGTGGTGCATGCGCTCTCCGTCCTGGGCGGCGGAGTGCTGTCGGCGAGTCTTCCGATCGATCTCCTCAGCATCATTGCCGGTCTCGCCTTCTTTGTGTTCGCGGCGTGGACTCTCAGAGGCGATGCTCTCAGCGAAAATGAGGCAGCGAGAGCAGGGCGCAATCATCGGTCGCCGCTGATGGCCGTGGGCGTGGCCTTCTTCCTCGCCGAGCTGGGCGACAAGACGATGCTGGCCACCATCACCATTGCCACGACCGAGGCCTGGCTCGGCACATGGGTCGGGTCCACTCTGGGCATGGTGGCTGCCGACGGGCTGGCGATCCTGGTCGGCCGCCATCTCGGGTCGCGACTGCCCGAGAAAGCCATCCGCATCGGAGCCGCCGGTTCGTTCGTGGTGTTCGGCGTCCTCCTGCTCATCGAGGTCCTCCGCTGATCGGTAGATTCCGCGGATGCCCCCGGGTGGTGTCGCCGCCAAAAGAGCAGGGGGTGGGGGTTAGCGTGCCGGGGGCATGGATGGGCCTTTCCGCTTGATGACCGCCAATCTCCTCAATGGACGGGCGGATGCCGGGCACCTGGCCCGGATCCTCGATCGGGTGGAGCCCGATCTGGTCATGACCCAGGAGCTGGGACCGGACGCAGCGCAGGCAATCGCCGAGCGCTATCCCCATCACGATCTTCGTCCCGGGCTCGACCACAGGGGTCGCGGGATCGCCAGCCGGTTCGACGCAGAGTTCGGCTCGGTCGATCTCGGGTGGCGGTCAGGCAGTTGGGGCCGGGTCGACATCGATGGTCGAAGCCTCCTGGTGGCGACCGTGCATCTGCTCAATCCGGTCGACTTTCCGTGGTGGGTGACGGCGAGGCGAAGGGGCCGGCAGCTCGACGCCCTGTTCTCCTGGATGGACGGTGTTGCCCACGAAGGCCCGTTCATCCTCGCCGGTGACATGAACGCGTCTCCGAAATGGCCCGTCTACCGGCGGCTGAACGCACGATGGAAAGACCTGGTGGCAGAGGCGGGCCGGATCTCTGAGATCACACCCGCTCCCACCTGGGGTTGGCGCCCGGGGTGGCCCCGAGTCCTCCGCATCGACCATGTGCTCGGCGCCGGGGTCGAGGCGTTGGCGGCCGGCACCGAAATGGTGACTGGCTCGGATCACGCCGCGGTGGTGGTCGACCTCCAGTTCCTTTAGTGGTCCTCAGCCAAACCGGTCCAGGCGGAACATCGAGATGTCATGGTGGGTCGTTCCGCTTTGCGCTAGATCGGCGAGGATCTCGCCGATCACGGAAGCGAATTTGAAACCGTGACCCGAGAACCCGGCAGCGAGATGAACCTGAGGATGATCAGGGAGATTGTCGATGATGAAATGCTCGTCCGGTGAGTTGGTGAACATGCAGGTCTTCAACGACAACGTCGGCCCATCGGCATCGGGGAAATAGCGGGCCGTTGCCCGGCGCAACACCGCCTCGTCTTGATCGGTCACCTCGCGATCCACCGCCTCCGGAGTGGTGGCCTGTTGCAGATGGTGGTAGCGGCCGATCTTGAACCCGGGCACGCCGAACACCGGGAACCCGTAGTAGCGGCCCTCTTCGACGGCGAGATTGAAGACCGGAAACCGGTTGAGCGTGAACAGCTCCGGGCGAGTCGGCTCGAACCAGCCCAAGACCTGACGTTCGGGCACGGCGAGCCCGGCTAGCCCGGGCAGCATGGCCCCGGCCCAGGCTCCAACGGTGACGATCAGCCGGGACGCCTCGTAGGTGCCGCGATCGGTCTCAACCCTGACCCCACCCTGCCCGCTCGGGTTCCAGGCCGTCACCGTCTCCCGCGACTGCACCTCGGCGCCCTTGTCCATCGCTTGCTCGACATGGGCCACGATGCAGCGCTCAGAGAGGACAAAGCCTCCCTCCGGCTGGAAGACACTCATCGTGTCCTCGGGGAGCCGGTAACCGGGGAAGCGGCCGGTGAGTGAAGCGCTGTCGAGGATCTCGTGATCCAGACCGTGAATCAGGCACGACTCGAGTGAGCCGGTATATACCTCGCTGCCGGGAGGGCCGGCATCGATCGAGCCGGTGACGTAGACCAGTCTCTCGGCGGCCGACTTCTCCAGCTCCAGCCAAAGGTCCCTGGCGCGGCTCATCAGCGGGACGTAGGAAGGGTGCTCGTAGTAGGCGAGGCGAAAGATGCGGTTGACCCCATGCGACGAGCCCTGGTCGTGGGGTATGTCGTATTGCTCCAACCCGAGGACTCGCAAACCCCGTCGCGCCAGGTGGTAGATGGCGGCACTGCCCATGGCGCCGACGCCGATGACGATCACGTCGTAGAGATTCGAGGCGACCACACACCCTCCCGGATCGAGCGGAGCGAGATCCTATCCGACCCCGCACCGTCGGCTGAGTCGGCCGGCCTATGGAGCTCTCCACGCATTTCACGACCGATCTCGGAGGTGAGGTGGAACGGGACCGTTTCGCCCGCCCCGTGGAGCGGGGGGAGGGGGTTCAGCTACCCGAGCTGGGGGTCATCGAGGAGTTCGAGGACGAGGATGCTTGAAGGGCCCGACCGGCCGTAACCGGTCGCTCGGGATGCAGCTCGTAGCGACCGCGGACGTTGAACCGGGTATGCGGAGAGAACAGCCCGGAATCGGTGGTGGCCCGGGTCGGCATCTTGGCTCGCGGTTGCTCGCGTTCGATATAGGCCAGCAGATCTTCGTGCCAGCGGAAGCTGAGATGGCCGCAGGCCTCGCACACCACGCGTTCCAGGCCGGCGGCGATGGTGCTCAAGGTCACGGCATGGCCGCAGGTCCTCGATGTCTGGCGGAGGAGCTTGGTCCCGACAGTGTTTTGGATGCCTCCCATGGCCTCCACCTCCTCGGCCCATCATTGGTCGGCTGGGGCCCGTGATTCCATGGGTCAAGAGGCCCAAGCTGTGGAAAACACCGGGTGGATCGTCTACGAGCCGCGCTCGCCAACTCGGTGCGGGCCCGATTTCTCCCTGAAGGCAATGACTAGCTCGCGCGGGATTCCAGGCAGTTGGCCCTTTGCCCGGCCTCGACCAGCAGGCAGACTGCAAATCAGGATCGATTCGAGGGAGGCCGAGTAGCAATGGAGGTCCTGCGCCGCATCCGGCAAGACCGCTGTGCTCATCGCGTCACGATGACGGTCAAGAGCGCCGGAATCGAGCGGGTTGTTTGCGAAGCATGCGGGCACGTGAGCGTCCATTTCCTCAGCGACCTCTCGGGGGAAGTCGACCGGGATCGGTTCGCTCGCTCGATCGAGCGTGAGGGGAGACACCAGCGCGCCGACGAGGAGAGGGAGCAGAGCCTCGCCGACGCAATATCGGATACCGGCTCGCCCGGCCATCCCATCCGTTCATCTGTGGCTTCGCTGTGGCGAGAGCCTGAGCCCGAGCCGGACTTCTAGTGTCCTGTCCGGCAGATCATGCATGTATTTCAACGGCCCTTTTCACCCCTTGGGCTGCGTCCTCCGCCTCGACGAACGGCCAGTGCGCCTTCGTTGTGCGTCCTTGCCAGGAATGAAAATGGCTCGCCGAAATAGCAAGCGGACCCACCGGACAGGACACTAGGCGAGCGCCGCCGCGAGCACGTCGTTCACGTTGTCGGCGATGTGGAAGGTCAGCTCCTCGCGCACCTTCTCCGGGACGTCGTCGAGGTCGGCCTCGTTGCGCCGGGGCACGATCACCTCTTTGAGACCTGCCCGGTGGGCGGCCAGCACCTTCTGCTTCACCCCGCCGATCGGGAGCACCTTGCCCTGGAGCGTGATCTCACCGGTCATCCCGACCGTGTCCTTCACCTTGCGGTCGGTGAGCAGCGACACCAACGACGTGAGCATGGTCACCCCGGCCGAGGGGCCGTCCTTGGGGATGGCGCCTGCCGGGACGTGGACGTGGAATTTCCGCTTCAGGTCCTTGGAGTCGATGTCCAACTCACTGGCATGGGCCTCGACGTAGGACAGTGCGATTAGGGCAGACTCCTTCATGACGTCGCCGAGCTGACCGGTCAAGGTCAGGCCAGGCTCGCCTTCCATGGCGGTGGCTTCGATGAACAGCACGTCGCCGCCGGAGCCGGTGACGGCCAGACCGGTGGCCACCCCGGGGACGTCGGTGCGATCCGACGCCTCGTCCTTCCACACCTTGGGCTTGCCCAGGTACTGCCGCACCTCGGGCTCGTCGACGACCACCACAGTCGATGCATCGCCCTCCTTGCCCTTGGCGACTTCGGTCGCGACCTTTCTGGCCAGCTTGCCCAACTCCCGCTCCAGGTTCCTGACCCCGGACTCCCTGGTGTACCGATCGACGATGGCGGCCAGGGCGCCCTCGGTGACCTCCAGCTCCTCAGGTTCCAGCCCTGCCGCTCGAAGCCGCCGGGGGAGGAGGTGGTCACGGGCGATGGCCACTTTCTCGGCGTCGGTATACCCGTCGATGGTGATCAGCTCGGTCCGGTCCAACAGCGGGCCGGGGATGGTCTCGAGCACATTGGCGGTGCCGATGAACAGCACCTGGGAGAGGTCGAGATCGACCTCCAGGTAGTGGTCACGGAAGGTGTGGTTCTGCGCGGGATCCAATACTTCGAGCAGTGCCGAAGACGGATCACCCCGCCAGTCGTTGCCCACCTTGTCCATCTCATCGAGCAGGAACACAGGGTTCATGGTCCCTGCTTCGGTCAGGGCCCGGGCGATACGGCCCGGTCGGGCGCCGACATAGGTGCGGCGATGGCCGCGAATCTCGGCTTCATCGCGAACCCCACCCAGGGCGACGCGGACGAATTTGCGACCCAAGGCCCTGGCCACCGACTCGCCGAGAGAGGTCTTGCCCACCCCGGGGGGGCCGGCCAGCAACAGGATGGTGCCGGTGTTGCGGTCACCTCCGTCGGCCAGGCCTCGCTCGGCGCGCAGCTTGCGCACCGCGAGGTGCTCGATGATCCGCTCTTTCACATCCTCGAGCCCGGTATGGTCGGCATCGAGCACGGTCCACGCCTCGTCCAAGTCGAGACGATCCTCCGAGGCCACCCCCCAGGGGATCTCGAGCATGGTGTCGAGCCAGGTCCTTATCCAGGAATGCTCGGGGGATTGCTCGCTCATCCGCTCCAGACGGCCGATCTCCCGCTCGATGGCCTCGGCCACCTTCTCCGGGAGGTCGCGTTCGCTCAGCTTCGCCCGGTACTCGGAGGCAACGTCGCCTTCCTCGCCCAGCTCCTTGCGGATGGCGTCCATCTGCTGGCGGAGGATGTACTCCTTCTGCCCCTTCTCGATCCGCTCGGTGGCATCGGCGCGCACTTTGCGCCGCAACTCGAAATCGGCGAGGACCTCTCGCATCCACACCAGGAGGAGGCCGAGACGCTGACGGATGTCGAGGGCCTCCAACAGCTCGACCTTCTGCTCCAGGGTCAGGTCGGGGGAGTAGACGGCCAGATCGGCGAGCTGGGACGGGTTGTCCATGTTGAGCAGGCGGTCGGCGACACCGGCCATTCCCCGGTTCTCGAGCACGGCGCTGACCACCGCCTGGTACTCGGCGACCAATGCCTCCAACTCCTCGTCCATGATGTCGACTTCGGGGTACGACTCGGCCTCGACCCAGAGCGCCCCGGTCTCGTCGACCGAGCCGGCGCCGACCCGGGCCCGGGCCACCCCGGAGACGACCACGTTGCCCTGGTCGTCGGCCTGCTGGATCTCGGCGATGGTGCCGACTGCGGCGTAGCGCCCCTCGAGGCGGGGCACGAGGAGGAGCCGGCCGCTGCTCCTCTCGGCGGCGGCGAGGGCGGTCTTGCCCTCCCCGGTCTCGATGCGGACGGTGACCACCATGTGGGGGAAGACCACACCGTTGTGGAGGGGGAGGACGGGAAGGGTCAGTTGGGCGGTTTCAGGCATTTCGACCGTTTTCCTTCGGTATATGGAAAACGGTGCAACCACCGGTTCATGTGCGCTATTCCCTGGATATGAGCCTCATTCGCTCAGGTTTGTTGCACCGTGATCCCCGATGACGGCACCTGGCTCAGAGCCCGCTGCGATCGGAGTCGACTGCTCCCTGGCCATCGCGGTCCAGGGTGGAGAGCCGATCCATCTCTTCCTGGCCGAGGGTGAAGTCGAAGACGGCGATGTTCTCGGCCAATCTTCCCGGGCGCGACGTCTTGGGGAGGGGGATCAACCCGAGTTGGAGATGCCAGCGGAGCACGACCTGGGCCGGGGTCCTGGCGTGTGTCCGACCGATCTCGGCGATGACCGGGTCTCGCAGCATGTCGCTGCCCTTGCCGATCGGAGCCCAGGACTCGGTGACGATGCCGTGGGCGGCGTGGAATTCCCGTTCGGCTACACGGGGGATCCTGGGATTGAGCTGGATCTGGTTGACCTCGGGGACGACACCCGTCTCGTCGAAGAGGCGTTGCAGATGCGTCGGCTTGAAGTTGGAGACACCGATCGCCCGGACCTTGCCCTGCGTCGACAACTCGATCAACCCCCGCCAGGCGTCGACATAGCGGTCACGGGCCGGGTTGGGCCAATGGATCAAGAAGAGGTCGATGTAGTCGAGCCCGAGCCGACTTGCACTCCGGTCGAACGCCTGCTGTGCCTCTTCGTAGCCGTGCCATCGCTCGCTGAGCTTGGTGGTGACGAAGAGCTCGCCCCGAGCGACCCCGCTGCTCCGGATCCCGCGGCCGACGCCCCCCTCGTTGCGATACATCTCGGCGGTGTCGATCAATCGGTACCCGGCGGCGATGGCACCCGCCACCAACGGCTCGACTTCCCGATCTGCGATCGGCCAGGTGCCATAGCCCAAGGCAGGCATGGTCACCCCGTTGGCCAAAACCACCTGGTTGGGATGTTCAGGGGTCATATTCGGGCCCAGATTACGGCAGAGGCACCTCCCGAGACCGAACCGGACCCTCCCCGCACACGTATTGGTGATGCCCCCAACTCAGGAGGAATTAGTGAAGAAAAGGTATCTGGCGGTTTCGATCATCCTCGCCATGGTGGTTGCCGCCTGCGCAGGAGCCGGCGAAGACACGACCACGACCGAAGCCGCCGAAGTCACCACCACCGCCGCCGCGGCGACGACCACGGCCGCCGAAGCGGAGGGACCGGCCACCGGCCCATCGGCGCTCGGCGCCGATGCACAAGAAACAGATGGGACCACGATCGTGATCGCCACGGTCACGTTGCCGTCACCGGGATTCATCGCCATCCATGGTGATGCCGATGGCTCGCCGGGACCGGTGGTGGGTCACTCCGATCTGCTGCCGGCGGGTGACTCGACCGACGTGACCGTGACGCTCGACGAGCCGCTCACCGAGTCGGGGACCCTGTGGCCGATGGTGCACATCGACTTCAACGACAACGGCGAGTACGAGTTCTTCCCACCGGACGAGACGACCGACGTACCCGGGGTGACCGACTCCGGTGACGTTGCGGTGATCCCCGTGGAGATGACCGTCGGTTGACCACGTTTCGGCTCAGCCGGTTGGTGAGAGAGGGGCCCGGGCTCGCCGGGCCCCTCCGCTTGACGGTCGTCCTGGCAGTGATCTTGCTGTTCCTGGTCGAGCCGCTGCCGGCCCGGGCCCACGGGGGAGCCTTCGACGTGGTGGTGGAGGCCGTGAACCGGTCCCCAAACCCGGGTGAGATCGCCTATGGGATCGTTCTCACCTTCGTCGACGGGCACGAGGTAGCCGGGGCGTCGGTGATCGTGAGCGCCCGAGCCGGCGACGGCTCGGAGGTCGAGGCGGATGCCGGCGAGACCACACCAGGTGTCTACATCGCCGATCTCACGCTCGATCCAGGCTCGTGGCGGGTCGTGGTCGCCGTCGACGGCCCGGATGCCGAGGGCAGTGTCGAGTTCTCCGAGGAGGTCGGCAGTTCGCCGATCACCATCCCGGTGGTCCGGGTGGACAGCGCGGGCCCCGATCGTCAAGGGCAGCCAGTCGTCGATTCCTCGGTGTTCGAGAAGACCGGTGAGTCGCCCGGCGCCAAGGCTTCCACCTCGATGAGAGTCGAGGCCCTGGTCCGCGATGCGGTCGCGCCACTCGTCGTCGAGTACGGGGTGATCGCCGATGTCACCGATGCCGAGGTGTCGGTCACCGCCCGATCCGCCGAATCGGTGGTCGGGCCGGTGGCCCTCGCCACTTTGTCACCCGGTGTGTTCTCGGGTGTGGTCATGTACCCGGAGGGCGGTAGCTGGCAGGTGACTGTCGAGGCCGAAGGTTCGAATGCGGGTACCGCCGAGTTCACCGAGAATCTGCCCTGGCCCCACTACACGACGGAGGCAGGCTCACCGAAGATCAAGGTCTCCAGCGACGATCCGTCTCTGGAGGGATCCTTGATCGACATCACCGAGTCGCCCATCTTCGGCCTGGCCGGCGCCGGAGGCGCACCTTCGACCACGGTGGGCGAGACGAGCCAAGGCTCGACCGATGACGACGTGGTCATCTCGATCCCGTCATCCGCCTTCGAGGTGGGCCGCCAGACCGGCCTGCGATGGCTGCATCTCGGCGGCATCGGGTTGTGGGCGGTATCGATCGGGGCCATCGGCCTCGGTCGCCGGGGCCGGACATGGGCCGTGATGGCGATCGGTGGCGTGGTCGCCGTGCTGGCCACAGGTGCCGCCCTCATGTTGTGGGGCGCCCCGATCGCATTTCCCGGCATCTTCTCATGGGCAGAGCTCGGCGAGAAGCTCTACGGACCGTCCTATCGCTGGGCGTTCCTGGTGAAGATGGCATTCGTCGCCACCGGTGTCGTCGCCACGGCATTTCTGGTCACCAAGAGCACAAGATCCCGTCTTGTGATTGCCGCCGGCTCGATGGTGGGGGCACTGGCCGCGGTGGTGGTCATGGCTCAACTCCACCTGTTCACCCATCTCTGATACCCATCGGTCGTCCAGTTCGAGTACCGCCTGAAGCGGGCGGGGGACCTGGCCCGAAGGAACGGGAGATCGCGAACCCAACACCGGTCGTCCTCGTAATGGTTCTGGTAACGACAAGGAGCAAGATTGAAACGGGTTCTCATCATGGTCACGGCCCTGGCACTGACGATTGGGGCATGCAGTTCAGACGACGCCGGCCCGACCACGTCGGCCGGGGTCGTGGAGGAGCGAGTCGAAATCGCCGACTTCGCCTTCAGCCCCGAGACACTGACCATTGCCGTCGGGACCACGGTGACCTGGGTGAACAACGACGCCGGACTGGCCCACACTTCGACATCCACCGACGACGTGTGGACATCGGGCACTCTCAACGAAGGGGATGAGTTCTCGGTGCCATTCGACGAGCCGGGGACCTTCACCTATTTCTGCACCGTCCATCCCACGATGACGGGATCCATCATTGTCGAGGCCTGAGGGGCCTGCGATCCATCGTCGATAGGGCGCCGGACCGTCTGGTGGCTAGGGTCTCCGGACCGGTCGATACGTGCACTGGAGGCTCCCATGGATTGGAGAATCGAGCTGATCGGGATCCCGGTCTCGGACGTGGATCGGGCGATCGCCTTCTACACCGAACGGGCCGGCTTCGTCCTCGATCACGATCACACGGTCAGTGATGAGATCCGCTTCGTCCAGCTGACCCCACCCGGCTCGGCCTGTTCAATTGCTCT
>JBOGEU010000695.1:0-3133 GCA_050741995.1 Acidimicrobiia bacterium
GACATTCACGGGTCCGCCGACTACCGAAAGAAGCTGGTGGGGGTGGCGGTGGAGCGTGCCCTGGTCGATGCCGCCGACAGGATGGGGCAGCGGTGATGAGAAGTTGAGGCAGATCACTTTGAAGGTCAACGGCAAGGAGACGACGCGCAGCGTTGACCCGCGCCGCCTATTGGTCGACTTCCTGCGCCACGATCTCGGGCTGACCGGGACCCATATCGGCTGCGAGCACGGGGTGTGTGGCGCCTGCACCGTGCTGCTCGACGGCGAGACGGTCAGATCCTGCATCATGTTCGCCGTTCAGGCCGACGGTCACGAGGTCGAGACCGTGGAGTCCCTCGCCAATGGCCCCGACGATCTGCATCCGATCCAGGTGGCGTTCTGGGAAAATCACGGGCTCCAATGCGGCTTCTGCACCCCCGGGATGCTGATGGCGACCAAGGAGCTGCTCACCGAGAACCCCGATCCCGACGAGGAGCAGATACGGAACGCCCTCGCCGGGAACATCTGCCGCTGCACCGGATATGTCCATATCGTGAGCTCGGTGCAGGCGGCGGCGGCCAGCCTCGCCTCAGAAAGTCAGACCTAGATGCCTTCGATCCAGCCGCCGCGCTTCTTCGGCGCCAGGGTGAAGCGGATGGAAGACCCTGCCTTGCTGGTCGGCGGTGGGACGTTCGTCGACGATATCGAGCGGCCCGGGATGCTCTACGCCTCTTTTGTCCGCTCGGTCGAGGCACGGGCCCGGGTGATCGACATCGACATCGGCGAGGCGGAGCAGATGCCGGGTGTGGTGAGGATCTTCACCGGCAGCGACTTCTCGGGCAAAGAGGTTCGTTGCGTTTCGTCCTATGACGGGTTTCAGGCGTCCGGTTACCCCGCGCTGGCCGACGGCGAGGCCCGCTTCAACGGCGAAGCGGTGGCGATGGTGATTGCCGAGGACCCCTACCAGGCCGAAGACGCGGCAGAGAGCGTCATCGTCGATTACGAGCCCTTGCCTGCGGTGGTCGATGCGGAGAAGGCACTGCTCGAGGGCAGCCCCCTGGTTCACGAGGATTGGAGCAGCAACGCATTTGTCGAGCGCAGGTACAAGTCGGCGGACTTCGACCAAGCGATCGAGGATCTCCCGCACTCGGTATCGGGTCGTTTCGTGATGGCCCGCCATTCCGGCATCCCACTCGAGACTCGCGCCGCGATCGGTGAGTACGACACCGCCGACAAGATGCTGACCCTGTGGACGGGGACCCAGATCCCCTATCTGATCCGGACCGGGCTGGCCGACGCCATCGGGCTCCCGGAGAACCGGGTGAGGATCATCTCGCCCGACGTCGGGGGTGGCTTCGGGGTCAAAGCACAGCTCTACCCTGAGGAACTGGCCTGTTCACTGGCCTCCATCGACCTCGGTCGCCCGGTGAAGTGGGTCGAGGACCGCCGGGAGCACCTGCTTGCCTCCCACCATGCGCGGGAGCACACCCACGAGGCGACCGTCTACTTCGATGACGACGGTGTGGTTCACGCCCTCGAGGCAAGGATCGTCGTCAACATGGGCCCGTACTCGGTGTTCCCCTGGACTGCCACCATGGACACCGGGATGGCGATGGGCATCCTGCCTGGCCCATACAAGATCAAGCACTACTCGGTGCTCGGGTTCCCGGTTGCCACCAACAAGGCCCCTTATGGCGCCTACCGCGGGGTCTCCCGCCCCGCCGCATGCTTCACCATCGAGCGCCTCATGGATCAGGTCGCCCGTCATCGCGGCCTGGACCCGACCGAGGTGCGCCGGCGCAACTATGTGACACAGGCCGACTACCCGTACAAATCGGCGGGTGGGTTGGTCTACGACTCGGGCTCCATGGTCGAGTCCCAGGACCTCCTGCTCTCCGAGGTCGATTATGCGGGGCTGCGCCGTTGGCAAGAGGAGACAAGGGCCGAGGGGCGCCTCATCGGCATCGGATTCGGCGCCTACACCGAGCAGACGGCCCATGCCACCCAGGAGTTCGTCCAACGCGGGGTTCCCATAGTCTTCGGCTACGAGACATCCACCCTGCGTCTCGACCCTCAGGGCAAGCTGGTGATCAGCTCGTCGATCCACAACCACGGCCAAGGCCTCGAGACGACTCTGGCCCAGATGGCAGCCGACGCTCTGGGGATGGATATCGCCGATGTCCGGGTCGACTACGGCGACACCTCCCAGGCGGCATACGGGAGCGGCACCTTCGCCAGCCGGTCGGCAGTGCTCGCCGGAGGCGCGGCGCGCAAGGCATCGGAGCAGCTGAGAGACCAATTGGCGCGGGTGGCGGCCCACAATCTCGAGGCTTCCCCCGACGACATCGATTTCGTCGATGGCCGGGTGTTCGTCAAGGGCTCGCCCGACAAGGGATACGGGCTCGGCGAGTTGTGCCGGATCGTCTACCACCGGCCGGAGATGGTGCCAGAGGGACAACAGCCGATCCTGGAGGCCACCGTCGCCTATGACGCCCCGCCCGGCACCGGCACATTCACCAATGCGACCCAGCTCGCCGTGGTCGAGGTCGACCCCGGCACCGGGGGCATCGAGATCCTGCGCTATCTCATAGTCGAGGACTGCGGGCCGATGATCAATCCCCTGATCGTGGAAGGTCAGATCTTCGGGGGCATCGCCCAAGGCATCGGCTCGGCCATCTACGAGGAGTTCGTCCATGACGAGGAGGGTCACCTGCTGACCACCACATTCATGGATTACCTGTTGCCCGGTGCTCCCGAGGTGCCCTCGATCGAGGTCTTTCACCTTGAGACCCCGTCGCCCTTCACCGTCGCCGGGATCAAAGGCATGGGCGAGGGCGGGGCCATAGCCCCGGGAGCGGTGATCGCCGGTGCGGTGGAAGACGCGATATCAACCATTGGGCCGGTGATGGTCGATGAGATCCCACTCACTCCGGAGCGGGTCCGCCGATACATCGACCTGGCCCACGAGGCAACAGCCCGATAGTGGTTGGACTCGACGATCCGGATCGAAAGATCGATCCCACCCGTCCGGGAACGTGGGGCGGCCGAGTTGTGCCCATAGCCGCGACGAGCGGCGAGGCCTGACGCATGCGGGTGACGCAGCTCATCGTGTTCGGGCTCGGCACCGGTGCCTTTCTCCTCATCTCCACATTTG
>JBOGEU010000696.1:0-9909 GCA_050741995.1 Acidimicrobiia bacterium
CACCGTCGCCGCGGTGGTCGATCATGTCGACCGATGCATCCTGGTTTGCCGGAAAGACCAGATCGACACCCTCGCCGAGCTCGGCCTCGGGGCCGACTTGGTGCCCGGGGGGCCGAGCAGGACTGCCTCTGAGATGGCAGGTTTGAATGCCATAGGTGGCCCCGCCACCCTGATCGGGATACATGACGGGGCGCGTCCGCTGGTGACGCCATCCTTGATCGAGATCTTGTTCGAGACGGCAGGCCTCGTCGGTGGGGCGATCCCGGTTCTCGATCCGGCCCTGCCCCTGGTCGGGCGATCCGGCCTCGCCCCGGTGCAAGGGGCGGTGGTTGCCCAGACTCCACAAGTGTTCCAAGGCGAGCCGCTGCTCGCCGCCTACGACACGGCGGCAACCGCCGGCTACGAGGCTCAGGACACCGCCGAGATCGCCCAGCGATTCGGCACGCTCGAGATCGAGGCCATCCCCGGCGACCCCGCCAACATCAAGGTGACCCGACCCGAGGACCTAGACGTGGTCAGGGCCGCCCTAGAGACTTCTCGTACCGGGCCTCGTTGAAATCGGTGCCACCTATGTTCTCGATTCGGATCGGCTTGCCCAGCCTCCAACCCTGACGCTCGTAGAACGATCGGGCCCGGGTGTTGCCAGCGAGGACCCAGAGCAACGCCAGCTCCTCACCGGCGTCTGACAGCGCCTGCTCGCCGGCGTCGAGGAGGTCGCGGCCCAGACCGACGCCCCAATGCTCGGGGGCCACGTAGATGGCGTAGACCTCGCCCCACTCGGGATCCGTGGACGGGCCGACGGTGCAGAAGCCGGCGATCTCGCCGTCCGCCTCGGACACCAGGACCCGGCCCCTGGTCTGCATCAGGAGGCGGTCCCACCGCTCGGTTCGACTCTCGACATCCAACGAGTCGAGAAACGCCTGGTCGATCAAGCCCCGGTAGGCCGCTTGCCAACTGGAGACGTGGACGCGGGCCAGACCGGCGGCGTCCTCGAGGCGGGCATCGCGGATCATTGATCCATTCTGGCTCCGCTCGTCCAGCATGAGCGCCTTGACAAATGGTCGGGAGATGTGGACCATACGGGAATGGCCGACCATATGGCTCCGGACTACACGTTGGAGGAGACGCTCACCCTGGGCACACCGGAGCAATTCCGGGCACTCTTCGAGGACACCAGACGCCAGATCGTGCACCTGCTGTTGGAGCGAGCAGCCACCATCTCCGAGTTGGCCGAAAGCCTGAACATGCCCAAGGGGACGATCGGCCACCATGTCGGCGTCCTCGAGACGGCCGGTCTCATCCATGTCGTGAGGACCAAGAAGGTGAGGGCGATCGAAGCCAAGTACTACGGGCGCACCGCCCGCACCTACATCCTCACCTCCAAGATCGAGTCGGACCTGGCTATCTCGCCCGACTTCTTCCTCACCACCGCCGCCGAGGAGTTCGCTCAGGCCTCGGAGAGCTTCTCGGACAACGAAGAGAGCCCGATCATGAGCACGCTCCGCTATGCCCGCATCCCCGACGAGCGGGCCGCCGAATGGTTGCTCCGTCTCGGCGAGCTGACCCAGGAGTTTGCCTCCGACCCGCGTGGCGGTGACACCACCTACGGGATGCTCGCCGCCTTCTACCCCACCGACCGCCCCCATCTCCCCGACGAGGTGCGATGAGCCCGTCAGTGGAAAGTGCACCGGACGGGGACAACCCGGTCCGCAAAACGGCGCTCGGCCCCAACTACTGGAAACTGTGGTCGGCATCGGTCGTCTCCAACCTTGGTGACGGCATGTCCCTCGTGGCCTATCCATGGCTGGCGTCCGCCGTCACCCGGGACCCGATCCACATCGCTCTCGTCGCCGTGGCCACCCGGCTGCCCTGGCTGGTGTTCAGCCTTCCCGCCGGCGTGATCACCGATCGGGTGGATCGGAGGCGACTGGTGGCGTGGATGGATGTCCTGCGCTTCCTGTTCACCCTGGGAATCGCTCTGGTCGTCCTCGGCTCTCAAGGCCGGCTCTCCTCCCCGGACGCAATCGCTTCCGGGGCAGCCTCACCCCCGGCCAACGCCGGGCTTCTCCTGGTGGTGATCTATGTCACGGCCCTGCTCCTCGGCACCGCCGAAGTCCTTCGTGACAACTCGGCGCAGACCCTGATGCCGGCCATCGTCGACGAAGGCAACCTGGAGAGGGCCAACGGCAGGCTGTGGGGCGCCGAGGTCGTGATGAACTCCTTTGCCGGACCCCCCATCGGTGGCTTCCTCCTCGCCATCGCGTTCTCGCTTCCCTTCTTCGTCGATGCCGGGACCTTCGCCGTCTCCGCCGCCCTGCTCTTCATGATCGGTGGCCGGTTCCGGGCGGGGCGAGAAATCGGAGAATCAGAGGATCAATTGGCTCGCTCATCGTTCTGGGAGGAGCTCAAGGAGGGGGTGCGCTGGCTCTGGGGCCACGACCTGTTTCGACCGATGGCCATCGCCCTCGGGGTGATGAACGCGATGTTCACCATGGCGACGGCCATTTACGTGCTCTTCGGCCAAGAGATCCTCGAATTGGACGCCGCAGGATTCGGTGCCCTGATGACGGCCGGCGCCGCGGGCGGGGTGCTCGGGTCGTTTCTCGCCTCGGGGATCTCCAGGCGCATCGGGCAAGGGGCCTCGCTGTTCACCTCGATCGTGGTGTCGGGCCTCACTCTCGTGGTGACCGGGCTCACCTCTTCGGCAGTGTTGGTGTGGGCGATGTTCGCCTTGGGATCGTTCGTGGCGGTGCTCTGGAACGTGATCACCGTGTCACTCCGCCAGGCGCTGATCCCGGACCGGATGCTGGGGCGGGTCAACTCGGTGTACCGCTTCCTGGGTTGGGGGATGATGCCGATCGGTTCGATCGTGGGCGGGGTCATAGTCGCCGTCGCCGAGCCAGTGCTGGGCCGGGAATGGGCCTTGCGCACTCCTTTCGTGTTTGCTTTCGCCGCCTTCGTCGCCCTCTACTTCTACGCGATTCCCCGGCTCAACAGCGCCAGGATCGATGCCGCCCGGGCGGCAGCAAGAGGCTCAGAGGCGATGGGCGCCTCCGCGGGGGATGACTGATGGTCACGATCCGCATCCTCCCCCGCCGAATGGGTGCACCACCGGAGGCTTCCGATACCTCAACCCGGCACCTCGAACAAGGGGACCGGGTCGGCGATCCCCTTGAGGTGAAACGTGTCGACCGGCTCGTACGTCGGCCCGTCGACTGCTTTGACCACCGCCTCGGTGACGAGGACCTGACCCGGTGGGGCGACAGCGGCCACCCGGGCCGCGAGATTCACCGTCCTCCCGTACAGATCGCGGTCCCGTTCGATCACGCGGCCGACGTGAACACCGGCATGGGCCTGTACCCCGAGCTCGGTGTCGATGGCCGACATCAGCTCGAGCGCCGCCCCTACCCCTGCGGCGGGATTCGGAAAATGAAGCAGAGCACCATCTCCCAGCATCTTCACCACCCGACCCCCACGATCGGCGGCCACCGCCTCCGCTTGCCTCTGCAACCCGGTCGCCATACGCGCTGCGGCGTCGTCACCCAGCTCCTCGGTGGCTCGGGTGTAGCCGGCGATATCGACGAAGACGACCGCAGGGTCGGCCGGCTCGGGTGGTGGGGCGAGCCCCCGTGATGCGAGCACGTTCTCGAAGTTCGCAACGATCCCGGCGGTGACGAGTTGTTCGAGGAAGCGGTCCATCAACCAGAGAACCAATCTTGGGAGGAGCCGCGCCAACGCCGACCCGGCGTCGATCACATCGCTTGGGTACTCGTCGATCTCCCGATGAAGCCAACGGTCGCGGGCCGGGGCTGCGATCTCGTCGGCGAACAGTTCCGGCCACCCCATCGCGGCGAGACGGGTGCCTTCGCCGGCGAGACGAGCCGCCCGCAAGGCTGTCTCGCCGTCACCCCCGGTGTGCCACACCCGAAGGAACTCCTCCAACACCCCCTCCTCGGCAAGCGGCAAGTGCGTCGATGGCGCCGGAGGCGGCAGCCCGAAGGCCTGGTACACGGCGGGCAATATGCCTGCGGCCTCGTCGACCAGACCGTCGCCAAATTGATCAAAGGTCCGAGCCGAGCGCTCTCCCGCCTCACCGAACTCATATCGATCCAGGTGAGAGAGACTGAGACCGCCCGTGGAGAAAGAAGCCTCGACTTGTTGCTTCGTGAAACCGGCGGCCAGCAGAGCGCCGACGATCTTCGCCCGAAAAACGTCTCCGTAGGTGAATGCCTCAGGCGTGGCCGGATCGATGACGTCGAGACTCACCAACCAGGCGACAAGGTCCGGGGTGACACCTGCTTCTGATGCGAGCTCGGCCGAGGAGTAGGCCCTCGTCACCCGGGTGATCGTACCCCCGCCCCGTGATCACCCCCAGGCCCAGGCTCTCAGGAAGCCGGCGCCTCCTCGTCTGCCGCCGATTCATCCCCCTCGGCCCCCTCATCGCCTCGGTCACGCCCGCCGAGCACCCAGAAGGCAAGTGCGGACAGCGAGGCCGCCGCCAGGGCCACACCCAACCACAGCCACCGCCGGGTCTCCGGGCTCTGGCCCTCGGCCTCGGTGGTCTCGGTCGACAGGTCGGGCCCGAGATCGACCCCGAGCTCACTCAGGGGCACCGGATCCGATTGACCGGCCCCGGGCCCGCCGATGGCTTCGAACACGACCACGTAGTCGGCCGGCCTGACCTCCGTGGTGACCCCATAGGTCCCATCGTCCCTGGGAAGCAAAGGGACTGTGATCTGGTCCTCACCGGGCAGCGAGAGGTGGGCTACAACGGAGTCTGGCTGCTCATCCACTTCGACATGCATCTCGACGATGATGGATTGAGCTGTCGTGGAGACGACGGTTGCAGAGGCGGTGCCGAACCCTGCGCCCAATTCGACCGCTGACAAGACTATGGCGGACAGCCTGATCATCATCGGTGATGGTACCGGTCCTAACATCGCCGGCCGTGCGGTCAGCCCTTCCGAGTCAGCCTGCCGATGGGCGCTACCAGCCGGCGCGGACTGCTTCTAGATGCTGACGACTCCCCCGTTTCGAAAGGCCCCTCGTCTCCTGTTCAAGCGGCGGGCGGTCCTGTTCTCGGTCATCGGGACTTCGACAATCCTCTCCATCGTCGCCGCCCTCACCCCCCTGTTCGTCTCGTCATCGGCGAGCGCCGCCCTGGAAAGGGACTTGGAGGGGCGATGCCCGGCCTCATTCGCCGGGATCACCACTCTCTTCGGGACCCTTCCGGGGAGAGAACCGCAAACGATGACCGATCTCATCGAGGAGAACCGTGAGATCTTCCGCGAGCACGTGCCGACTCATCCCTCGCTCGGCGAGGCAGAGGTGATCCTGCGTGGCACCGTGGTCAACCTCTCGACGGGAGACGGTGTCCCGTTGACAGGCCGCTTCGTGGCGCGGGATCGCTTCAGGGAGCACATCGAGCTCGTTGAGGGTGAGCATGGCCCCGGGGTCTACGTCGACGACGTCCTGGCCGAGAACCTGGGTGTTGGCCCCGGCGAAACGTTCACCTTCACCGCCGGCTCCAGGTCATCGGAAGCGACTGTTCAGGCCGTCTACGCCGGCCTCTACGACAAGGTCGCCGACGACTACTGGTGCAGCGTCCAGGACGTCATCGAGACCAACGCCATGGGCGATCTCCCCCCTCCTCCTCTCCTCGTCGATCCCGGCTACTTCGGAGACGACGGTGACATGATGGACTCTGTCTACGCCGGATATGGCACCGCGGCCGGAATCTGGGAGGTCCCGGTGATCGTCGACGGGCTCACGGTCACCGAAGCGAGCGAGGCCGCCGCCATCCTCGAAGAGATCGACGAGATTGTCGTCGCTGCCTCGTTCGAGGACACGTTCTTCTTTCAGATGAATCCCGGACTCCACAGCGACCTGTTGTCGGTCACCGAGAGGGTCCAGGCCCTGACCGACGCCCTGCGCAGCTCGATACTCCCCCTCGCCGGGGTGGTGCTGATCGCCGCCACCGCCCTCATCGGCGGCGCCGGTTCGTATTGGGTCGATCGGCGACGCAACGAGTTGCAGTACCTGTCGGCCGTGGGGGCCGGGCCGCCGATGATTGCGACCAAGGCGGCTCTCGAGTTCTTTCCCGCAGTGATCCTCGGCACCCTCATTGGGTGGGGCGCGGCCAATATGTTGATCGGGCTGGTCGGGCCCTCACCCAGTGTCGAATCGGGGGCCAGAGCCGTTGCGATCTGGGTCACGGCCGCGTCAGCCCTGCTCGGGATCATCGCCGTCTTCCTGGTCGTGGGATTCAGGGCCCGGACCCTGCTCGACCATCGCCCATCCAAGACTCGGCGATTCCGATGGCGCCTCCCGCTTCTGCTGCTGGCCGTCGTGGGCGCGGTGTGGGTCAGGGTCGCCATCGGGGAGAGCGCGGTGACGATCGGGGAGAACCAACTCGTCGGCTCGGTCAACCCTCTCGTTCTCTTCTTCCCTCTGTTCACTTTTGTCGCAGTGGTCTTGCTCGTCGCCGAGATCGTGATTCGGGCCTTCCCCCTCTTGAAGAGGGTCAGGACCGGAAGCCATGCCCTCTACCTGGCACTGCGCCGAATCGTCTCGGGCCCGACCCTGGTCATCGCCCTCATCGCCGGGGCGGCCCTGCCGGTCGCCACCCTGATCTACGCCGCCTCCCTGACCCGCTCGGCCACGTCGACGATCGACGCCAAGGGCCGTGGCTTCATCGGCGCCGACATCTCGACGCCGGTCTACGGCCTCATCGATCCCCCGGGCGACATCGCCGAGACCTCCACCGTCGTCATCAAGACCGAGCGCGTAGACCTCAATGGGGTGACCGTCGACGTCCTGGCGGTGGACCGAGAGACCTTTGCCCGGGGCGCCTATTGGGATGAGAGTTACGCCGAGGTCCCGCTCGACCAGATCCTGAACACCCTGGCCGGAGAGGGTGTTGATGGGCCTCTGCCCGCATACGTCGCCAACGGAGACGTCGAGGACGGCACCCTGACCGGCGCCGCCGGCGAGGCCCCGATCGCGATCCAAGGCGAGTTGAGCGCATTTCCCGGTGGCCGGGGCTCGCGTCCCCTGATCGTCGTCGATCGCCGGCGATATGTCGAGGCGGTCGCCGACGAACAGGGTCGGATGCGTGGCTCCCGCTATCTGATGTGGACCACCGATCGGACAGAGGCCGAAGTCGAGAGCGCGATGGGCGACGCCGGGATCGGTTTCGCTTTCACCGTCGCTGCGGCCACGACCCTCGATCAGCTCAAATTCGCAGCCGTGGTCTGGACCTTCGACTTTCTCGAGATCTACGCCGCGCTGGCGGGCATGATCGCGATCGGCGGGATTCTCCTCTACGTCGACAGCCGGCAACGACAACGAAACCTCTCGTATGCGCTGGCACGGCGCATGGGGCTCCAGCGGAGCGAGCATCTGCGGGCCGGCGTCCTGGAGTTGATGGGCGTGACCATCGTCGGGACCCTGGCCGGGCTGCTCGCCGCCCGTATCGCCGCAGGCGCCCTCTACAAGATCCTCGACGCCGTTCCCGAGACCCCGCCCGGTCCCCGGTGGGTTGGAGCACTCGATTTGTCGCTTCTCGCAATAGTGATCGCGATGGGTGTCGCCGCCATCGCCGCACTGGTCGCACAGCGAACCGCGGACAGTGCGGACACGTCGGAGTTGTTGCGTCATGGCGACTGAGACCGCCCTCGCCTGCAGCGGCATCCGCCGGGCCTATCACACCGACGAGGAAGTGGTGTGGGCGCTGTGGGACGTCGATGCGGGGGCCGAGCCGGGCGAGATCACGGTCCTCGCCGGGCCCTCCGGCTCCGGGAAGTCGACGCTGCTCCGGGTGATGGCCGGCATCGACAGCCCGGATGCGGGCACCGTGCACGTGGCCGGGCACGACCTCACCGCGATGAGCCCCCGCGGCCGGCGCCGATTTCGATCACGGCACATCGGCTACTTGTTCCAGGACCCCGCGGCCAACCTCCTCTCCTACCTGACGGTGTGGGAGCACCTGGAGATGGCGGGGAGGATCAGGGGGGCGAAGCCCAAGCGCGAGGTGCTCGCACACCTCGAGATCGAAACCCTCGCCGACGAGTACCCGGCAAGGCTATCGGCTGGCCAGCAGCAGCGAGCCGCCCTCGCCGCCGCCCTGGTCGGTGATCCCGACGTGATCCTCGCCGACGAGCCGACCGCAGAGCTCGACTCGGTTTCGGCCCATCTCGCAGTCAGCACACTCGCCGCGCTGAGAGACCTGGGGGCGACGCTGGTGGTCACCTCGCACGATCTGGCGGTGGTGCAGGTCGCCAACCGCGTCATCCTGTTGGATCACGGAGAGGTGGGATCATGAGCGCCGTCGTCACCCTCGCCGCGATCACCAAGACCTTCCGGCGTGGCGACACCGAGATCGTGGTCCTCGACGAGCTTCATGCATCCATCGAGCCCGGGGAAGTGGTCATCATCAGGGGGCGCTCGGGGTCGGGCAAGACCACCCTGCTCAACATCCTCGCCGGGTGGCAGAGCCCCGACTCGGGCTCGGTGGCCTGGGGTGTCGACCACCCCGAGTCATGGGACCGGGTCGCCGTGGTCCCTCAATCCCTTGGCTTGCTGCCCGAGTTGACCCTCGGCGAGAACATCGGGCTGCCGGGCCGGCTCGCCGACACCGAGAGCGACGTCGACGGTGTCGCCGAGAAGCTCGAGATCCCCCACCTCCTCGAACGATCCGTGGGCGGGGCCTCGCTCGGCGAGCAACAGAGAGCGGCCATCGGGCGAGCCCTGATCCGGCGACCAGCCCTGCTCCTCGCCGACGAGCCATCTTCACATCAGGACGTGGACCGGCTTCATCTGGTGTGGCGGCTCATCGACGAGGTGGCCGCAACCGGGACCGGGGTCATCGCCGCCACCCACGATCCAGCCGCCTTCGAATACGCCGACCGCCTCCTCGATCTCCACGAGGGCCGTCTGGTGCCCGCCACCTGAGCGAGACCGCACGCCCCAAGCTGAGGTTCCACGTTTCAAATGTGAAACAAACCGTCTCAGGTTCGGAGGGCGACCCCGGAGAGCGGCCCAAGCTGAGACCGTTCGTAACACATATGAAACGCAGAAGCTGAGGTTCGCTTCTTCAGCCCCACTGGCCGCGCTCTTCGAGCACTGCCTTGAGGAGGTCGGGACGGTCGGTGATTAGGCCGTCGACACCGAGGTCGAGCAACTCCCTCATCTCGGCAGGGTCGTTGACGGTCCACACGTGCACTTGGATCCCTCGTGAGTGGGCGGCGTCGACCAGTCGGCGATCGACCACCCGAACCCCACGCGACGAGCGAGGAAGCTGCAGCGCCGAAGCCTGGCCCCGTGCCGCCCGGCGCACCCGTGAGGCCACCACCCAGGCGCGGCTGACAGTGGCGCCGGTCGAGGTCGGGATCCGATTGCCGGTAGCGGAGCGGAACTCGTCCAGCCGCGAGTCCGAGAATGAGCCAACGATCAATCGGTCGTGGATTTGCAGCCGGTCGATCAAGTCGGTCAATGGCTCAACAAGCCCCTCCGTCTTGAGATCGATTACGAACGAAACCTCGGGAAAGGCCAGGATCACCTCCTCCAGCGTCGGGACCCGAATCCCTTTGCCCCGGAACCGATGCCCGTCGGCTCCGCCATGGCGGAACCCGGCGTCCAGCGCCGAAAGGCTCTCGTAGTCGAACCCCGAGACCGGCCCTGTTCCCTCCGTGGTCCGATCCACGGTTGGATCGTGGATGCAGACCAGGACGCCATCGGCGGTGAGGCGGATGTCGGTCTCGACATGGCGAAACCCGAGCGAAACTGCCCGGGAGAAGGCCTCCATCGTGTTCTCAGGCCACAACAGACGGCTCCCACGATGGGCGATGGCAACAGGTGGGCGCCAAACCTCGAGACTCATTGTCAGGCCAAAGTAATGGGCCCCGTCAG
>JBOGEU010000697.1:0-2643 GCA_050741995.1 Acidimicrobiia bacterium
CATGGAGGAAACGTGCGCAACCGGGCTCGCGCCGCGGCAGTCTTAGCGACCATTCTCCTGGCCGCATGTGGAGACGCGCCTTTCGCCTCCTTGGGTCAGCGGACCTCCGATTGGATCGCAGAGCCGACTGTGCTCACCACCACGACCATCCCCACCACGGTTCCGGTCGTGATCAGTGCCGGCATCCTCAAATGGTTCAACGACGGTCTGGGTGATGCTTCCCTACTCGGTGACCCGGACGCACTGAGGGATGCGATCTTCGCTAGACGTGCCGGCGACCTTTTCGTGCAGGCGAGCCGCGCCGAGATCGCGGCCCTGGTTCCCGAGCTCAAGTTTCCGTCATCCACGCCATATCTGTCCGAGTACGTGACATCCCAGATCGTCTTCGACTCTGACGGGAATCTCTCCTCCGACCCCATTGCCGCTTTTGGGATCTGGTCCTCGGAGCCATACACCAGGTCCCGCTCGGTGGCGCAGATGATGGTGCTTCGGGTCTCGGTCGATGCCGAGGCTGCCGCCGAGGTGGCCGAGCCCGGGGCGGAGATCTCATGTGCCCGCTTCTCGGACCGCACCACCGAGGTGTGCGCGGTCACCACCCTCGACGGCGTTCCCGTTTGGTCGCTGGAAGCGTCCAACGGGACGACTCTGGCTTGGTTCGACGAGGACTACCGCTATGAGCTGTTCGGGCGGTCGTTCGTGGCGGTCCCCGCCCTCCAGGAGATGGTTTCCGACCTGGTCCCGCTCTCGGATCTAGGGACCCCGCCCGGATAACCTTCCATGGCCGACACGGAGGCCATGAATTTTCCATTCCGGTGGCTGGTGGAGCTACCTGCAATACGACGAAGAGCAGGGTCGTCCCGACATCGATCGGGCTCTGCTGCGGCGCGTCTGGTCTTACGGTCGCCCTTATCGCACCGCTTTGATCGGTGTTCTGGTCACCATCCTGCTCATATCGGGGCTCTCCGTCGTCCCGCCGATCTTGGTGCGGAACATCGTCGACATCCTCGACAAGGGGACGGCGGGCCAGGACATGGGGCAGCTCACCATCCTCGGCCTCGGCATGTTGTTGGTCCCGCTGCTCAATGCCTTGATCGGCATCGCCCAGCGCTGGTGGTCGTCGCGGGCTGGAGAAGGGATCATCTTCGATCTCAGACGCGAGCTGTACACCCATCTCCAGCGGATGTCGCTCCGGTTCTTCACCGCCACCAAGACCGGCGAGCTGATGAATCGCCTGAACAGCGACGTGGTCGGGGCGCAATCGGCGATCACCGGCACCTTCGTGACCATCCTTTCGAACCTGGTGTCGGTGCTGGCGATCCTGCTGGTGATGATCCAGGCCGATTGGCGTCTGACACTCCTCGCCGTGGCGGCCCTGCCCCTGTTCGTCATCCCGGCGCGCCGGGTGGCCAAGGTGCTGCGCCGGGTGACCCAGGATCAGATGGAGCACAGCGCCAAGATGTCGGGCATCCTCCAGGAGACCTTCAATGTGAGTGGGGCACTCCTGATCAGGCTGTTCGGGCGATGGGACCAGGAGGCGGAGCGCTTCGGCGACCAGGCGGCACTGGTCAGGGACTATGGGGTTCGTCGCTCCATGGTCGGCCGCGGGTTCTTTGCCGCCCTCGGCCTGGTGTCGGCAGTGGGCACGGCCGCCGTCTTCTGGGTCGGGGGGCTTTTTGTCGTCCAGGGGACCATCGAGCTGGCCGACCTCGTGATGTTCTCCATGCTCCTGACACAGCTCTACGGGCCGCTATCGGCGATCACCAACTCCCGCGTCGAGTTCGCCACGTCTCTGGTGTCTTTCGAGCGGGTGTTCGAAGTGCTCGACCTGGAGACTGACATCCCCGATCCGGGGCAACCGGAGACGCTTCGTCCGGTGACCGGAAGGGTCGAGCTCTCCGACGTCTGGTTTCGCTACCAGAGCGACGGATCCGACGGCCTGGAGGCCGTCCAGAGATTCCGGCGTCACTCCGCGCCTGACGAGCCGGTCGAGCAGGCCAGCACCAGAGACTGGGCACTGCAGGACGTCGACTTCGTTGCCGAGCCTGGGACACTCACCGCGCTGGTCGGGCCTTCCGGGGCAGGGAAGACGACCATCTCCTACCTGGTGCCCAGGCTCTACGACGTGACCCGGGGGAAGCTGATGATCGACGGTCATGACGTCCGGAACGTGGCGCTGCGGGAATTGGCCGGAGCGGTGGGCGTGGTGACCCAGGAGACATACCTGTTCCACGACACGATCGCCGCCAACCTTCGCTACGCCAAGCCCGACGCAACCGAGGCCGAGCTGGAGGAGGCGGCCCGCGCCGCCAACATCCATGACATGATCGCCCGACTCCCGCAGCGTTATGAGACCATCGTCGGCGAGCGCGGCTACCGCCTCTCGGGGGGTGAGAAGCAGCGGATCGCAATTGCCCGAGTGTTGCTCGAGGACCCCCAGATCCTGATCCTCGACGAGGCGACATCCCACCTCGACTCACGATCCGAGGCCCTGATCCAGGAGGCGTTGGAGAAGGCGACGCAGGGCCGCACCTCGATCGTGATCGCCCACCGTCTCTCCACGGTGCGTGCCGCCGACCAGATCCTGGTCATCGACGAGGGCCGGATCGTGGAGCGAGGGGCTCATGCCGCCCTGGTGGCGGCGAA
>JBOGEU010000698.1:0-1260 GCA_050741995.1 Acidimicrobiia bacterium
GTCGTATCCGGAAGAGCACAAGTGGAACAACAAGTGCGTGAATGTGACTCTGGTGACGGGGGGAATCACCTATAGCACCGAGCTCGCTCCGGAGAACGTTCCGGCGACGTGGGAAGACCTTCTCGATCCGATGTGGGAGGGTCAATTCGCTCTGACCGATCCCCGCACCTCGCCGACTTACAACGGATGGGCGTTCCTCATGGAGCAGGAATACGGCATCGAGTACCTGGAAGGGATCGCAGCCCAGAACCCAGACTTGTTCGACAGTGCGTCACCGGCCGCCGAGCAGATAGCGGCAGGCGCATACCTGGTCAGCGCGATGGCACACATCACGAACTCGTCGGCGGTTCGTGCTGCCGGAGCGCCGGTGGCATTCGTCATCCCCGAAGGTCCGACGGTGGGGCACGGGTCGTGCGTGGGTATCCTCGCCGATGCCCCGCATCCTCAGGCCGCCAAGGTGATGCTCAACTTCCTCATGTCACCCGAGGCGCAATCGGCAGGCTGCGATGCCGGTGTCGAGAACGCGTCGCCGCTGACCGAAACCACGTGTGCGCCTCTCCCCGAGGGGTGGAGCCCGACCCCAAAGGACCCGGAAACCGGGCAGTTCATTGGCCAGACCGATGAGGAAGGCCAGGCCCGCATAAATGCCGCACTCGGCATCGAGTAGGCAGGTGTTCGGAGTAGTCGTGGCTGAGCGGGATCGGCTCGCTCAGCCACACTCTCCGAGAGGACGAGCCTTAAGTCGAGAGCCGGAACCTCGCACTCCGCGGGCTAGCCCCCACATCGATGAGTCGGAGTCGCGATGATGGTGAATGACCAAACCGCGGTCGACAAGGAGGAGGTTGCAGTGGGCACCGACGCTGCGGTCCGGATCCTGAACCTGCAGAAGCAGTTCCGACGGGCGGGAGGAGGCACCGTCACAGCGGTTGCCGGTGTCTCGCTGGACATCGAGCGCGGGGAGATGGTCGTGGTGCTGGGCCCCAGCGGATGTGGCAAGACGACCTTGTTGCGCTGCATCGCCGGACTGGAGGCTCCCACGGCAGGTGAGATCCAGACCGGGGGACGAGATCTGTCGTCGGGAACGCGGGGGATCATCGTTCCCCCCGAGAAGAGGGACTTCGGCATGATGTTCCAGAGCTATGCGGTCTGGCCGCACATGTCGGTGTTCGAGAACGTGGCGTACGCGTTGAAGGTGCGGCGCCGACCCAAGGCCGAGATCGGGGAGCGGGTGACGCGGATTCTCGATCTCGTCGGCATCGG
>JBOGEU010000699.1:0-1097 GCA_050741995.1 Acidimicrobiia bacterium
CAACGACGCTGTGCCTGACGGCTTCAAAGTCATCGCCGGCCGATGAGTCGCACCGGTCTGATGCGATGTAGGAGCGGGGCCTCCGCTCCTCGTGAGGAACCGAGTCGGTCCAGACTCGGGGTTCTCACAACCAACCTCTGATGAAGAGGAGGAGGCCCCTGTGGATCGACAGTATGTCGGTATCGACTTTCATCGTCGCCGGTCGGTGATCGTGCGGTTGAGCGCGGCGGGCGAGAAGCTCTCGAGCGTCGGGGTGGCTAACGATCCGGTGGCGATCGCGGCGGCGGTGGCGGAGGCGGGCCCGGATCCCGAGGTGGTGATCGAGGCCACCTACGGGTGGCATTGGGTGGTGGATCTGCTTGAGGCCAACGGCGCCCGGGTGCATCTGGCCAACCCCCAGGGGCTCAATTGGGGGCAGCGGCGGGTGAAGAACGACGAGCGCGACGCCATCGATTTGGCGGACATGTTGCGCCTGGGTCGGCTGCCCGAGGCGTGGATCGCCCCGCCCGAGGTGCGGGAGCTGCGGGAGCTGGTGCGCTACCGGGCCAAGCTCGTGGCGTTGCGTTGGGGGCTCCAGGCCCAGGTGCATGCGGTGATGGCCAAAGGGGGTGTGCTGCCGGCGCAGGGCCGCATGTTCGGACCGGCGGGCAACGCCCAGCTCGACGCCATCGTGATGGCCGACAACTACACCACTCGGGTGGCGTCGCTGCGGGAACTGATCGAGCGGTACGACCAGCAGGTGGGCACGCTCGCGGGCGAGATCCACCGCCAGCTACGTGGCCACCGCGGCTATCACACCATCCAAGCCATCAACGGGATCGGCCCGACCATCGCCGCCGTCGTGGTGGCCGAGATCGGCGACGTCGCCCGGTTCCGTTCCGCCCAGGCGCTGTGCTCGTGGGCGGGACTGACACCCAAGCATCGCGAGTCCACACCTTCCGCTTCCATACCTTCCGCTTTGTGCCTCTGACGAGGGCACGTCGAATCCCAGGTGCTCGGCATCCGCTAGCTCGTCGTGGCATCGCTCATGGACGAGCGCCCGTGCGGCGTCGGGGTGGCCACGGGTGAACGCGTCGGTGTGGGCGGGACGGCTGGGC
>JBOGEU010000700.1:0-2092 GCA_050741995.1 Acidimicrobiia bacterium
GGGCTGGGCAGGACCCTCACCGTGGGCATGACCATCACCGGATTCCTGCTTCTCGCCTTCATGTTCAGCAACTACGGGCCGGTGGCATTGGCCCTGAATGTAGGGTGGATGTTCGGGGTCTCGCTGATAAACGTCCCGCTGGCCACAATCAGGCAGAACTACGCCAAGGAGGGCATGCTGGGCAGGGTGGTCTCGGCCAGCCGGGCGATCGGCTGGGCCACGCTGCCCATTGGGGCGCTGGTCGGCGGGTGGCTCGCCGACACCGAGCACGCCCTGATCGTGGTGGCGAGGACATTTCCGATCCTCCTCGTGCTGACCGCACTATGGCTCTACACAACAGTGGTCTGGACCGACACCTTCGGCCCCAACTTCGAGGGAAGGCACACCAAGGGCCGCGAGCGGGCAGCCGAGGCTTGACCGGGCGATAAAGTCCCCGCCGATGGAACCCCGACATCTGAGCACCCATCAGTTGAACGCCGGGCTCGACCACATTCTCGAGTCGCCATCGGACGGCGGGAAGGTCGAGATGTTGATCGTTCGCCCCACCGAGGACGAGCGGCTGACCCCGCCCGGTGTCGAGGTGAGCGCCGGGCTCGGGGTCCACGGGGATCATTGGTCGACCGGGAGGTATCGGGAGCACCCCGACACCCAGATCACGATCATGAACGCCCGGGTCCTCGACCTGGTCTCAGGCGGCCGGGAGCGCTGGCCGGTGGTCGGGGACAACATCATCGCCGACCTCGACATCAGTCATGCCAACCTGGTCGCGGGTCAGAAGCTGGAAGCCGGGTCGGCGATCGTCGAGATCACCGAGACCCCTCACACCGGATGCAGCAAGTTCTCATCCAGATACGGTGCCGACGCGTTGCGCTTCGTCAACGTGGGGCGAGGCCAGGAATTGCGGATGCGGGGCATCTACGCCCGGGTGCTCCAAGTCGGGTCGATCTCGGTCGGGGACCACATCACCAAGCTCTGAGTCAGGGAGTGTCCCTGCGTGGCACTAGGCGCCCGCCTCCTGCGGGCCGAGGACTCTGAGTGTCTCGATGCCATTCGCGATCTCGAGACGCCATTCGTTGCTGTCGTACAGCCAACTCGAGGAGTGGTCGGCGTTTGCCAACTCGGCGGCCGTCTTGCCGAACACACCGCTCTCGTCGACATAGGCATCGAAGCAGTCCTGGGTGCCCGGGTAGAGCAGGTAGCAGAGATGCACGTACATCGACGAGCTCGCCTCGTGGCTCACACCCGCTCTGCCCATCAGGGCGTAGATGTAGTCGTCGGAGGGGTTGTAGGCTCCGGCCAGCACGGCACCTCCGTCGAAGCGGTAGATGAAACTGTCGAGTGGACCCGCCTCCGGAGTGGTGCTGATCCCCTTCAGGATGTAGGGCGGCTCATCGAGGGCGTTCCATCCCTCCTCGAGGTCGGCGAAGCGGACTCCGAGCGACCCCACCGGGATCTCCTCCAACTCCTCCGGCTCCGACGACGTCGCCGGCAACGGCCCGGCGTCGACGCTGCCTGCCGATCCTGAGTTGGCCATCCCCAACAACGAGAAGAGAACACCCACCGCCAAACCGGTCCATGCCATCCAGCGCATGTTCGGATCCTTGACCCTGACCAGGGCGACGATGGCGACCACAGCGGTCGCCCAGGCGAGAGGGCTGAACGACCCGGCGAAGAAGACCGAAAGCAACCCGGCTCCGATCGACGCCCAGTAGAGCGGAGGGATCTGCTTGGCAAACGCCAGCCAGTCGGGATCGGTGGAGGGCCCGTCTCCAGCTTCCGGTTCGAGAAGATCGGTGCCCACTCCCCGTGCCGTCTCCTCTGGGTGATGCTCGCCCCCATTGGAATGAACCGGGATCCCGGTGGGGACCGCATCGGCTTCGACGGGAAGCGCCTCGACCTCGGGGAGTGGGCCGGAAGTGGCCCACTCATCGGCCGGTGCCTCGAGGAGCTCGGTCTTCACCATTTCGTACTCTCGTTGTGTGATCTTTCCCTCGTCCAGCATCTGAGCCAGATCGCGGAGATCTTCGAGTCGGCTGCTCACAACGGTCTCGTTCCTGAATCGCGGTTACGAGCTGCGCCCGAGGGCACCTCA
>JBOGEU010000701.1:0-2526 GCA_050741995.1 Acidimicrobiia bacterium
CCAGGGAGAGCGGGATCAGGGTGGGCCCGGGCCGCGGCTCGGCGGCAGGGTCGATCGTGTCCTACTGCCTGCGGATCACCGATCTCGACCCGCTGGCCTATGGCCTCATATTCGAGCGTGTCCTCAACCCGGGGCGCCGCCAGATGCCGGACATCGACATGGACTTCGACGAGCGATATCGCTCCGAGATGATCCGATATGCCGCCCAGAAGTACGGGGCGGACCATGTGGCGCAGATCGTCACCTTCTCCACGATCAAGGGGAAGCAGGCCCTGCGAGACGCGGCCCGGGTGCTCGGCCACCCGTACGGGGTGGGGGATCGGGTTGCCAAGGCGATGCCGCCGCCGATCCTGGGCCGTGAGGCGACCCTGGAACAGGTGCTCATCCCGCCACTGCCCGACGCCGAGTCCACGATCAAGGATTGGTATGCCAACGGCCAGGGCTTGCGGGACCTGTACGAGACCGACCCGGCCGTCAAGGAGACCGTCGACGCCGCCCGTGGCCTCGAGGGGCTTCGCCGCCAGGACTCGATCCATGCCGCAGCGGTGGTCATCGCCCCCGAGCCCCTGACCAACATCGTCCCCATCCAGCAGAAGGGCGAGGGGGCCGAGGTGGTCACCCAGTACGAGATGTACGGGGTGGAGGCGCTGGGGTTGCTCAAGATGGACTTCCTCGGTCTGCGCAACCTGTCCATCATCGAGCGCTGTCTCGAGTTGATCGAGGAGAGCGGCATGGAGCGGCTCGACATCGACTCTGTCCCCCTCGACGACCAGAAGACCTTCGAGCTGCTCCAGTCGGGGAACACCATCGGTGTCTTCCAGCTGGAAGGCAACGCGATGCGGTCCCTGATCCGGTCGTTGCGACCCGACTCGTTCAATGACGTGATCGCCCTCGTCGCCCTCTACCGGCCGGGCCCGATGGGGGCCAACATGCACAACCTCTACGCCGACCGGAAGAACGGCCGGGCCCCGATCGAGGTGCTTCACCCGGCTGTCACCGACAAGCTGGCCGACACCTATCAGATCATGGTGTACCAGGAGCAGGTCATGCAGGTGGCGCAGGCGGTGGCCGGCTATTCGATGTCCGATGCCGAGGCGCTGCGCCGGGCGATGGGGAAGAAGATCAGGTCGGTGATGCAGGCCGAGGAGGAGAAATTCGTTGCCGGCTGCGTCGCCCAGGGCTATGCCGACGAGGTCGGCCGGGACATCTTCCGGCTCATCGAGCACTTCGCCGGTTACGGCTTCGCCAAGTCACACTCGGCCGCATACGGGCTGGTCGCCTACCAGACCGCGTATCTCAAGGCCCATCATCAGGCCGAGTACCTGGCGGCGCTGCTCACGGCAACCAAGAAAGACAAAGACCGGACCGCGATCTATCTCAACGAATGCCGCCAGATGGGAATCAAGGTCCTGGTCCCCGATGTCAACGAGTCCGATTCGGACTTCACCGTGCGTGAGGGCCGGATCCGCTTCGGGCTGTCGGCGGTGCGCAATGTGGGCGAGGGGGTGGTGGAGAAGATCGTCGAAGCCCGCGCCGAGGGCCCATTCGCCTCGTTCCAGGACTTCGTCGACCGGGTCGACGTCTCCGCTCTGAACAAGCGGACGGTCGAATCCCTGATCAAGGCCGGGGCCTTCGACGGCACGGGTGAGCCGAGAAAGGGCCTGACCCTCGTCTACGAGCAGATCCTCGACGCCACCCTGGAGCGGCGGCGCAACGAGGACATGGGCCAGTTCAGCCTGTTTGCCGGGGACTCTGAGGCGGTGTCCAACAACCGGATCGAGATCCCCGACCTGGTGTGGCCGCAGAAGATCCGTCTCGCCTTCGAGAAGGAGATGCTCGGACTGTACGTGTCCGACCATCCGCTGCTCTCCGTCGGGCCGTCGCTGACCGCCGCCACCAGCACCACCGTCAGCCAGCTCGAGGAGCTGACCGACAGGGCCAATTTGACCGTCGGTGGACTGGTCGGGTCGATCACGAGACGTTGGACCCGTAACGGAGACCCGATGATCTTCTTCCAGCTCGAGGACCTGGAAGGCTCGGTCGAGGTCGTTGCCTTCCCCAAGACAGTCCACGAGCACGGCCAAGCCGTCGTCGAAGACGCCGTGGTCGTTGTCTCCGGCTACCTCGATCACCGTGGTGAGGACGTGAAGGTGATCGCCCGGGAGATCAAGGAATTGGAGGTCAGGGACGACTCGATGGTCCGGCTCAAGGCACCGGCCGTCACCCTGACCCCCGAGCTGGTCTCACGGCTGAAGAAGATCCTCTCCAATCACCCGGGCTCGGCGCCGGTCTACCTCAACATGACCAGTGACCAGGGGATCAAAGTCCTCAAGCTGAGCGACGCCCATCGGGTGGAGCCGCGGACCGCTCTCTTCGCCGAGCTGAAAGAGCTGCTCGGGCCGAGCGCGATCCTGTAGGCCCAACCCCCCTCGACCTTGCTTCGCTCGGTCGGTCCCCCCTTGATAAGGGGGGACAACCAACCCCCCTCGACCTTGCTTCGCTCGGTCGGTCCCCCCTTGATAAGGG
>JBOGEU010000702.1:0-1661 GCA_050741995.1 Acidimicrobiia bacterium
CCCCGGGCTCCTCCAACATGCCCCGCATCGTCTCCAGCGCCTGGAGGTAGGAACCGGAGTCGAACACGAGACCATTGACGGTCGTGTGGGGAAACTCACGAACCAAGTTGCGTCGTCGGATCTCGAATGAGTCGATCCCGAGCTCGCGCCCAATCTCGTCCATCAAGCGCTCCATGCTGAACACCGCCGAGGGACGTGCCACCCCTCGGTAAGTGCCGAGGGGGCACTTGTTAGTAGCCACGGCGTGGTCCTCCACTTCGTAGCTCCCTATGTCATACGGTCCGAGCAGGACCTTCGACGCCATGCCCGAGTCGCTGCCCGCAGTCCAGGGGTACACCGAGTAGGCACCGGCATCGACTAACAGTTGAGCCTTGACCCCAAGGACGCGGCCATCGCGACGGACATAGCCCTCGACGATGTGGATGTGCTCCCGGGCATGGATTGAGGAGAGAAGATGCTCGCGCCGGTCTTCGATCCACTTTACAGGTCGGCCGGTGCGCAGGGCGAGCGCGGAGACCAGCACCTCCTCGGGAAATACGTGGCCCTTCACCCCGAACCCGCCACCCACGTCCGGGGCCACGACCCGGATCGTGTTCTCCGCGATGCCGAGGCAGCCCGCCACCACACTCCTCACCAGGTGCGGAATCTGTGTCGAGGACCAGAGGGTCAACCCACCCCTCCCGTCCGGCTCGGCGAGGGCGCCTCGACACTCGAGGGGGACCCCCGCCTGACGGGAGTTCCTGAACACACGTCTGAGCGTCAGGTCGGCGGCGTCCCGGGCGTGGTCAATATTCCCGAACCGTGCCCTCCGCGTGATGAAGACGTTGCGGTCCCAACCCTCATGGACCAGCGGAGCGCCGGACCTCAGCGCGGCTTCGATCGAGACGACTGCAGGCTCCGGGTCGAACTCGAGGAAGACAGATTCGGCCAGGTCCTCGGCGACATAAGGGTCAGGATGCAGGACGGCCGCCACCGGCTCACCCGTGTAACGAGCCCGGCCTCGTGCCAGCAGCGGTTGGGTCGAAGAGCGCCAGCCGTCGATCAGGGCATCGGCGGTGATACCGCCTTCCATCTCATTGCCGGTGAACAGGAGCGGATGAGCCCCCGAGACCGGCGACCGATCGAACTCGGGGAGACCGACCAGCCGCGCCGACGCAAACGGACTTCGAACCAGACGCAGATGCAACATGCCTGGTCGACTCAAGTCGTCGATGAACCGGCTGCCGCCGGTGATGAGACGGCGATCCTCGACACGGGTGACCCGAGCCCCGAGCAGGCCGGGACGATCAACCGTCATGTCCCTCCTCCATCAACCGACTCGCCTCCTCGACGGCGGCGACGATGTTCACATAGCCGGTGCAGCGACAGATGTTGCCCGACAGCGCTTCCCGGATCCGCTCCTCGCCCGGGGCCGGATCGTCTTCCAACAGGTCGACGATGGTCAAGATGAAACCGGGAGTGCAGAAACCGCACTGGAGCCCATGGGCGGTGATGAAGGCCTGCTGCACCGGATGAAGCTCGCCGTCGGCCGAGGCGAGATCTTCGATGGTCCGAATCGACGAGGTGTCGCATTGCACCGCCAGCAGCAGGCATGATCGGACGGGTCTTCCGTCGAGGAGGACGGTGCAAGCCCCGCAGACTCCGTGCTCGCATCCGAGGTG
>JBOGEU010000703.1:0-1288 GCA_050741995.1 Acidimicrobiia bacterium
TCCTATCCCAAAGCAGTTCCATCACTCGTGCCTCGAGCTCGCCCAGTCGAGGGACGTCGGAGGGTCCGGGACGGTCTGGAGATCGGGAGGAGCGCCGTGTCATCAACCTCAGGTTAGCGACCATCGAAGGGGTTCATCAGATCCTCAACTACGACGTAACATCGTGATTCATGACCAAGACGGACGCGCCCACAACAAAGGGCCAGCGAGGCCGACGCGGGCTCTATATCCGACTTGCGTCCGGATTGGCCGTCGTGGCCACCCTGGTTCTGGCGGTGGCCCTCGCCGACCGGTTCGGGACCGACCCCAGCCTGGTCGCCTCCCCGCTTATCGGTCAGCCCGCCCCCGAGGTAAGCCTGCCCCGCCTCGACCGCCCCGACGCCCAAGATCCGCTCGTCCTCACCGATCTCCAGGGACAGGTAGTGGTGGTGAACTTCTGGGCCTCATGGTGTGTCGCCTGCCGCGCAGAACACGACGACCTGGTGGCAACCGCCGCCGCCTTCCAGGACAAGGGTGTCACCTTCGTCGGTATCGTCTACCAGGACCGGCGGGAGCCGGCCATCGGTTTCCTTGACCAGTTGGGGTGGGGCGACAACTACCAATACGTGATCGACCCCGGCTCCCGCGCTGCGATCTCCTTCGGAGTCTTCGGTGTCCCCGAAACATTCCTCATCGACACCGACGGTGTGGTCGTCGGGAAGATCACCGGAGAGTCGAACGCGGTGCTGCTCGGGACCACCCTCGACCAGATCCTCGCCGGCGACCGGCCCGGAGAACACACCGCCGGCACAGTCCAGTCAAGCCCCGAGGGTTGAGCCCGACTCGTTGGGCGAGGCCGTCGAAGCAGCTGCAGAAACAGGTTTCGTAACCAGCGGCGAAGCCTCGGCCTGGATCGAGAATTCCGCGGCCACCCAACGAAAGAAGATCATCGTGATCATGACCCAGAGGATCACACCTCCACCGAGTTTCATCAACAGACCGGCGATCTGTTAGTCGGTGACGGCATCCAATCCCCAGAGACGAGGTCCCGGCGGATAGGCGTCCGAGTAGAGGAATGTATTGGTGAACGTGAGAAAAGAGGCGGGAATTGTCGGAATGATCGTCATCAGAAACAGATAGCCCATGGCCAGAGCAGGTTTCAGCCGTGGAGTCTCGGGCAGCGGGTTCAACACTGGCCAGAACATGATGAACACCCTGATGCGACCAACACGACATGACCGGTGAAGTGCCACCATTCCGACTGGTTCTGCACCGCTATCACGGGCGGCCAATGTGTCGCGGCGAAACC
>JBOGEU010000704.1:0-7777 GCA_050741995.1 Acidimicrobiia bacterium
GCCATGCACTTGTGGTCGTAGGTCCGGGCTTCCACCATGTCGGCGTAGAGATCCCGCATCTCCTCCAGGGTCACCGGAAGACGGTCGCGTACCGAGCCATCGGGGTTGATCAGGCAGAACACTCGTCGTAGAAAGTACAAGGTAGGAGGCCAAACGGCGACCTGGCACCGGTCTGGGTATCGTGACGGCGTGACCCAGCCCGTCGCGAGCCGAACCGTCCCCTGCTCTCGACCGGGCGCCCTTTCCCGCAGCTCACTGGCCGGGACCGACTGACCCGGGATGGAGATAGCCGCAGTAGCTCTGGCCATGGTGTTTGGCGCCGTGGTCAAGTCGGTGACCGGGCTCGGATTGCCCCCGGTGGCGATCCCGGTGCTGGCCGCATTGGTGGGCGTGGAGGAGGCGGTGATCATCATGGCCCTGCCCTCGACGATCACCAACCTCTACCAGGCGTGGATCCACCGTTCCTCGTGGTCGTCGACGAGGTACCTCCCCATGATGCTGACTCTGTGCATCGTGGCCTCCCTGGCCGGGGCGTGGATCTTCATCAGTGTCGACGTGAGGATCATCGCCGTCCTGGTCGCCACGGTCGTGCTCTCCTATGTGGTGGCGATGATCCGCAATCCCGAGTTCGCCCTGCCCGAGCAGGCTGCCCGTCGCACCGCAGGACCGGTCGGCTTCTTCGGCGGCCTGCTCCAGGGCTCCACAGGGATGTCGTCGACCATGTTCGCCCCCTTCCTCCACTCGCTGCGTCCGAGCCGGGAGGCATTCATCCTCTCGATCAGCCTTCTGTTCTGCGTCTCGGCATTCGGGCAGTTGGCGGGGCTGATCTCCCTGGGCGCCTACTCGTGGGACCTGTTCGGGAGAAGCGTCCTCGCCACTGTCCTGGTCATGGCGGTGCTGGCCTACACCAACCGCAAGATGGTCAACATCCCGCGCAAGACATTCGACCGGGCGGTCATGGCAGTCCAAGTGGGCACCGCCCTCAAGTTGCTCTACGACGCGTTCGCCAGGGGTGGCTGAGGCCGGCTCGATCAGACGCCGGCGGACTGCTGGGCCAGCGCCTCCTCCATCTCTTCGATGGTCATCAGCACCTCGCGGGCCTTGCTGCCCTGGGAGGGGCCGACCACGCCACGTGTCTCCAGGATGTCCATCACCCTCCCGGCCCGGGCGAAGCCGATGCGAAGCTTGCGCTGCAGCATCGATGTCGACCCGAGCTCGCTGCGGACGATGAGGTCCATGGCCTGGCGGACCAGGGCCTCTTCCTCGTCGTCGATCTCCTCGGCCTGAGCGGCGGCTGCGGCCGCTGCGGCCGCCAGGACCTCCTGGTCCTGGTACTTGGCCTCCTGCTGGTTGCGCACCCATTCGACAACGGCCTGGACCTCGGTCTCCCTGACCCAGGCTCCCTGGATCCGCTGCGGTCTCGGCTCTTTGGCGGTGACCACCAGCATGTCGCCCATGCCGATCAGCTTCTCGGCGCCGGAGCCATCGAGAATCACCCGGCTGTCGGTCTGGGAGGCGACGCTGAAGGCGAGACGGCTCGGCACATTGGCCTTGATCACCCCGGTGATGACGTCCACCGACGGCCGCTGGGTGGCGATCACGAGGTGGATCCCGACCGCTCGGGCCATCTGGGCGATGCGGACTATCGATTCTTCGACCTCCCGACCGGAGACCATCATCAGATCGTTGAGCTCGTCGACGACGATCACGATGTAGGGGAACCGGTCGAACCCCTCGGGGTCGAGGTTCCCGGCGTCCCGCTTCTCCCGGTAGCCCTCGATGTCCCTCACCTTGGCGTCGGCAAGCAGGTCATAACGACGATCCATCTCGGCGACCGCCCATTTCAGGGCATCGTTGGCCTTCTTCGGGTTGGTGATGACCCGGGTCAGCAGGTGGGGCACCCCGTTGTACTGGCCGAGCTCGACCCGTTTCGGGTCGACCATGATCAGCCGCACGTCATCGGGGTGGGTTCGCATCAACAGCGAGGTGACGATCGAGTTGATGCACGACGATTTCCCGGCGCCGGTGGCCCCGGCGATGAGCACGTGGGGAAGCTCGGCGATGTTGAGCAGCTTCGGCTCGCCGGAGATGTCCATCCCCAACCCCACGATGAGTGGCTGGGTCTCCACCGCCGCCTCGGCGCTGGAGAGGATGTCGCCCAGGGAGACGAGACGCCGCTTGGAATTTGGCACCTCGACCCCTATCGCAGACTTGCCGGGGATGGGGACCAGGATCCGGACGTCCGGGGTGGCGAGGGCATAGGCGATGTCATGGGAGAGACTCGACACCCGGTTGACCTTGACCCCGGGGGCGAGCTCGATCTCGTAGCGGGTGACTGTCGGCCCGGGGACGATCTTGGTCAACGTGGCATCCACCCCGTGTTGGATCAGGGTCTCCTCGAGTTGCCGGGCGGTGTTCTCGAGGGCGCGCTTGTTGATCTCGCCGCCGGTCCCCTCGTCGAGGATGCTCAACGGCGGCAGCTTGTAGCCGGTGTTGGTCAGGTCGACGGTCTTGACCACCGGGGTCGGCACCACGGCCGGCTTCGGGGTCTCCTTGGGCTTATCCGACTTGGGTCGGGACGACTTCGGGCGCTCATGACGGCCACGCGACGACTGTGCGGGCTGGACGAGGCGATCGGGGACGTGAGCCGCCCTTGGCGCGGAGACCCCGATGTAGGCGGTCCTGGCCATGAACCGGGCCGATTTGAAGATGTCGGCGATCCCGAGCGCCAGGTCACGGACGCTGGTCTGGGTCATGATCAGCACCCCCATCCCCATCGCCGAGGCGAGAACGACGAATGCTCCCCAAACCCCGAGGATCCGTCGCAGGGGAAAGGCGATCAACGAGCCGACCGCTCCCCCCCGCTCTTTGACCAGGTCGATGTTCGGTGCCAGTGCCACCGCACCGGTCATCAAATGGAACAGGGCCAGGGAGCCGACGAAGGTGACAACACCGCCGATCACGAGGCGCTTGGCGCCATCCTTGGGCTTGCCCACGATCATGGCGATGCCGACGCCGGCGAGGGACACCGGTAGCGCGAATCTCCACACACCGAAGAGGAGCCGGCTCCCGCTCGCCATTCCCTTGCCAAACGGCCCGGCGAGGTCGACGAATGCGAGCAGCACCAGAATGGCGAGGACTACGAGGATCATCCCCCAGACGTCGTCGGTCTGACGACCCAGGGTTCCGCGCACCGAGCTGCGGACCGCCACCAGCTTTTGGCGAATCGTGCTCTTGTGCGTTGTTTTTCTTTTTCTGGCTGTGGACACCCGCCTCCGCCCGGAGGACCCCTTCCGGGTGGGCGTCCTGGTTCCCTTGTGTCCGCAAACACTACCGCGGACTCGGAAATGGGCGCGGATTCCGGAGCGAGGACCAGATCGCCATCAACCTGAGACGGTTCGTTTCATATCTGAAACGTGGAACCTCAGGTTGGGCCTACAGCTCCATCACCACCGGGACGATGACGGGGCGGCGGGCGGTCTCGGCGCGGATGACGCGGCCGACGGCCTGACGGATGGTCTTCTGCAGCTCGCCGACGTCGGAGCGCCCCGAGGCGTGGGAGCCGACCGCCTCCCTCACCGCGTCGGCAGACTTCGCCAGGACGGTTGACGGGTCGTCCATCACTCCGTGACTGTCCAGGTCGGGCCCGTAGACGATCTCGCCTGTGCCGTGGTCGATCCCGACAGTGACCACCACCACCCCCTCGTCGGCCAGATGCGACCTATCACGCAGCACTCCGGCTTGGACATCGCCCACCGCGGAGCCGTCCAAATAGACGTAGCCGGCGGGTACGGCCCTTCTCTCGACCTGGGTCTTCTTGCCCCTGAGGATGACCCGGTCCCCATCCTCGAGGACATCGACGTGGGGCACACCCATGCTGCGAGCCAAGTCGGCGTGGGCATGGAGGTGGCGATACTCGCCATGCACCGGGACGAAGGCCTGCGGCCGGACGACGTTGAGGAAGGTCAGCAGCTCGTCCCGGCTGGCATGACCCGAGACATGGACGTTGGCGTTCTGTCCGTGGACCACATTCGCACCACGTCGAGTCAGATTCGAGATCACCTTGGACACCGCAGTCTCATTGCCCGGGATCGGCTTGGCCGAGATGAGGACGGTGTCACCTTGCCCCAGCTCGACGAACTTGTGCCTGCCCTGCGAGATCAACGACAAGGCGGCGAAAGGCTCACCCTGGCTGCCGGTGGTGATCAGCAGCTGTCGATCAGGTGGCATGTTCCCCAGCTCTTTGATGTCGACCACCGACTTCGCAGGCACGTCGAGGACGCCCAGATCTACCGCGATGCTGGTGTTCTTGTGCATCGACCGGCCGAAGAAGGCGATCTTTCGCCCATCGCGGATCCCGGCGTTGGCGATCTGCTGGACCCGATGGATGTGGGACGAGAAACAGGCTGCGATCACCCGACCCGAGGCATTACGGACGACGTCGGCGATCGGCTGTCCCACCGAGCTCTCCGACGGCTCGAAACCCGGCTTCTCGGCGTTGGTTGAGTCGCTGAGCAGGAGCCTCACCCCTTTGCGCCCGAGGGCGGCGAGGGCGGGGAGGTCCGTTGCCCGGCCGTCGATCGGGGTCGGGTCCAGCTTGAAGTCACCCGAGTGGAGGATCACTCCTTCTGGTGTCTCCAAGGCAACGGCCGAGGCGTCGGGGACCGAGTGAGAGGTCGGTATCAGCTGGAAGCGAAAAGGACCGTGGTCGACCCACTTCTTGGTGTCGACGGGTCGCAGATCCCCGTCGACTCCCATCTCTTCGATACGTGCCCGTGACAGCTCCACCGAGAACCTGGTGCCGTACACCGGGACGTTGAGCTCCCCGAGGAAATAGGCGAGCGCCCCCATGTGGTCCTCGTGGCCATGGGTGAGGATGACGCACTCGACGTCCTGGGCCCTCTCGGTGAGCCATGACCAATCGGGGAAGACGAGGTCGACACCGAGCATGTCCTCTTCGGGGAACATCAGACCGCAGTCGATGAGGGCGATCTTGCCTTCGATCTCGACCGCGGCACAGTTGCGGCCGATCTCCCCCAGGCCCCCGAGGAAGGTTACGGAGACGCTCACAAGCCCTGGACGGCGCCGACGGCCTTCTCGACCACGGCCAGTGTCTCCTCGGAGGCGCTGACCAGGGGAAGGCGGACATCGCCAACCGGTTCCCAGAGCCGATCCATCGCCCCTTTGACCGGTGTCGGGTTGGGCTCGAGGAAACACGCCTCGCACAGAGGCAGGAGCAGATGGTGCAGACGCCGTGCCTCGATCATGTCCCCGGCGAGCGCCGCCTCGACCATCGCCGCCACCACCCGGCCGGCGAGATGGGCGATCACCGAGACCACGCCAATGGCGCCGACTGCCATCATCGGCCAGGTGTGGGAGTCCTGGCCCGAGTAGACGGGCAGACCCGGCACCCGATTGACGGTCTGACTGGTGAACTCGATGCTCTCGACGGCATCCTTGACCCCAACGATGTTCTCGTGCTCGGCCAATCGGGCCAGGGTCTCGACCTCGATCAGCCTCCCGGTGCGGGCGGGGATGTTGTAGAGCAGGACCGGCAACCCGACATCGGCGATGGCGGTGAAGTGCGCCACCAGACCGGATTGACCCGGCTTGTTGTAATACGGGGTCACCGCGAGCACCCCATGACAGCCCATTTCCCCCGCCTTCTCGGTGAGCTCCACCGATTCGGCGGTGTTGTAGTTGCCGGTGCCGGCAACGACGAAGGTGTCCTTGTTGGCCACGGCGTCGACCACCGTCTTGTAAAGGGCGAGCTTCTCGGCATTGGACAGGGTGGGCGATTCGCCGGTGGTGCCGGTGACGATCAGGGCGTCGCTGCCGTTGTCGGAGAGATGCCGGGCGAGACGCCACGCCTTCTCGTGGTCGACCTCGGCCGATGAGGTGAACGGGGTGATCATGGCGGTGGCGACGTGGCCGAACGGGGCCATTGGTGAGGAGCTCACATCCCCAGGTTACCGATCGGCGACTAGAACCCGCCTTCAAGGACTCCGAGACCCCGATGTCCGTCTCGAGGGAAGCATCGAGACGTTTGGCGAGGTGATCGAAAAGCTGGGCGGCCCTTAGACTCGGCCCATGGCTGTCACCTCAACGATGCTCGCGCTCGGTACCAAGGCCCCCGATTTCGCCTTGCCCGACACTGTCAGCGGTCACCAGGTCTCGATGAGCGACTATGCAGACAAGAAGGCTTTGCTGGTGATGTTCCTCTGCAATCACTGCCCCTATGTCCAGCACGTGCGTGACGAGTTGGCACGGTTCGGCGACGACTATCGGGATGCCGACCTCGGGATCGTGGCCATCTCCTCCAACGACCCGGCTCAGCACCCCGAGGACTCACCGGCGTCGATGAAGGCGGAAGCGGAAGCCGTCGGTTACACCTTCCCCTATCTCTACGACGAGGACCAGAGCGTCGCCATCGCCTACACCGCGATGTGCACCCCCGACTTCTTCCTGTTCGACGACGACCGGGCGCTCGTCTACCGCGGCCGATTCGACGAGACCCGACCCAACATGGGAGCCGGGGCCACCGGCGCCGATCTGAGGTCCGCGGTCGAGGCCGTCCTCGACGACCAACCGGTCAACCAGCAACAGTTCCCCTCGATGGGATGTTCCATCAAGTGGAAGCCCGGCAACACACCCGCCTACTTCGGGGCGGCTTGAGAAGATCCGTTCTGTGAAAGAGAGAAGTTCTGTGGCCAAGCAATACACAACACCGCCGGAGCTCACCATCGATCTCGACAAGGGCTACACCGCCACCCTGGACACCAATCATGGCCAGATCGTGATCGAGCTCGACCCGGTGCGATCACCGCAGACGGTCAACAACTTCGTCTTCCTCGCCCGGGACGGGTATTACGACGGGGTGATCTTCCACCGGGTCATCGAGAACTTCATGATCCAGGGCGGAGACCCGACCGGAACCGGCATGGGAGGCCCCGGGTACAAGTTCCGCGACGAGATCGAAGGCGCAGGCAACTACAGCCGGGGCACCGTGGCCATGGCCAACGCCGGGCCCAACACCAATGGCTCCCAATTCTTCATCTGTCACACCGACACCGGGCTCCCCCATGCGTACACCATCTTCGGAAAGGTGGCCTCGGGAATGGAGACCGTGGACTCGATTGCCACCATTTCAACCGACGGGAGCGACCGGCCCCACGACCAGGTGGTCATCAACAAGGCGACCATCGACGAGAGTTGACCAAGGATTCGTCACACAATCCGACGTTTTCCACTAGCGTTCGCGCCGCTGCTTCGGCGGCGACTCGTTGGCTTCCCGTCTGCATTGCGACCGGATTGAAGACAGGGTCGTACCGGACAACATGGTTGAGGGGCCACCAAGAGGCCCTTCAGTAGAAAGGATGACGGGAGTCATGAACATCTATGTGGGGAACCTCCCCTTCAACACCACGGCAGCCGACCTGGAGAATCTGTTCGGCGAGTACGGCGCCGTCGACTCCGCCGCAATCATCAACGACCGGGAGACCGGCCGTTCCCGTGGCTTCGGCTTCGTGGAGATGGCGAACGATGCCGGGGCCAAGGCAATCCAGGAGCTGGACGGCGCCGACTTCAACGGTCGGAACCTGAAGGTCAACGAGGCGCGGCCCCGCGAGGAGCGCCCCCGCCGCTAACCCGACCGATCCCGGTGGACGTGCCTCCCCGGCACGGGACGATGCGCCGGGTCGTCGATGAACAACTGCTCCCCCTCGACGTGGAGCAGGTTCGGCCCGTAGGCCGAAGTCAGGTTCTCGATGGTCAGAGC
>JBOGEU010000705.1:0-1244 GCA_050741995.1 Acidimicrobiia bacterium
GCTCCGCGATTGACACCTGAAAGATGGTGTGACATCGAAGGAGTATCGGGGGCCCGTAGCTCAATCCGGTCAGAGCAGCGGACTCATAATCCGTTGGTTGCAGGTTCAAGTCCTGCCGGGCCCACAAACCAGCTGCCTGGGGAAACGCCAAGAAATGCGCTCATAGGCCGAAATCCATGCGTTGGAGCCAAACCGCCCACCGTGAGACACCGCCGCCAGCTGTTCCTCACAGCCGAGGAGCTGGAACTGCTCTCTGAGGCGGCCGAGGGTCGCCAGACAAGCGCTGGGGCACTAATAGCCCTGCTCGGGTACTCGGGGCTCCGGTGGGGCGAAGCTGTGGCACTCAGGCGGTCCAGTGTCGACGTCGAGCGACGTCGGGTAGAGGTGGAAGCGTCCGCCACGGAGATCAACGGACACCTCGAATAGGGAGCGCCAAAGACCCATGAGACCCGAACGGTGGTCGTGCCTCGGTTTGTGGTCGATCGGTTGGGACCGTCCGGCGACGGGTTGGTATTCGCAGCACCCAGGGGTGGACCGTTGCGCAGCTCCAATTTCCGCCGTGACGTGTGGGCACCGGCCTGTGAAGCAATTCGGTCGTTCTTGAGCGGTTGATATGAGCGGGTGGCGATCCGCTGGGAGAGCCTGTCGAGCGTCTTGTCCGGGTAGCTGCTGCGTCAGCGCCAGTGCGCCGGCTGGGGCTTCTTCCATGCCATCTTGTCGTCTGTGGGACTACGGTTGAGCCTGGGAGAGCCTTCGGGGGAAGCAGTGGTCGAAGCTTACGTTCTCATCCAAACCGAGATCGGGAAACCGCCACAGGTAGCCGCCGAGCTACGCCGTATTTCCGGCGTTGGGGCCGCCGATGTCCTCGCCGGCCCATACGACGTGATCGTGCGCGTGGAGGCCGCAGACGTTGATGCTCTCGGGAAGCTTGTCGTTACCAAAATCCAGTCCGTCGAGGGAGTCACCCGCACCCTGACATGCCCCGTGGTCCATCTCTAGAGGAAGGGGTTGGATCTGCCCCCGGTTGGCCGCCCCCTGTCCCACCAGACCGACACCCGGGACGGGCCCACTGCGAACAAAAACGCCGAGGGGGATCGCCGACAGCTAACGGGAGGCGGGCTTCTGTGGCTTGGTTATGGTACGAAGCAGAGCCCCGGTGACACTTGACACGTGGCCATCGTCCCACCGCACCTCCACCCAGTCGCTGCGAATGTCGATGATCATGCCCGCTCGGGGCCGCTGCC
>JBOGEU010000706.1:0-6270 GCA_050741995.1 Acidimicrobiia bacterium
TTCGCACTTCTCCAGGCAAGCCCCGAGCGACTTCTACCCCGGGTCTTCTGTTACTTCGACGACATCTTTTGGCCACCTTGGACCGACTTCAACGGTGAGCGAGCCGCGATCGCCGCTTTCAACGCCGCCCACGACCAAAGGAAGATCTCTGCACTCCGAGGTTTGAAGTATTCGCTTCCCCGGTCTGAATTCATGCAGCCGTGGCCGGAAAAGGTCTACCTGGCGGAGATCTTCGACCACCCGAGCTACGACAAGCCCGACCCCATCCCAATCATGGACCTGAGGCTCAGGGACCAGCACAGATGAGGATGCTCCGAGTCCATGATGTTCCCCGAGCTGGGAACCAGGCATAGTCGCTGCTCCGCCACAGCTCCGACATTGGTCGCCCGAAGCGACTCGCGTATCAGGCCGGTGTGGTGGTGGTAGTCATCGCCTCGACCAGGAAACATTCGTGATCAGCTCGACCAGCTCGACGGCCAGATCCTGCGCCGATCCCGAAGCCGAGTCGAGTCGCAGGCCGGGTGCATCCGGGGCCTCGTAAGGCGAGTCGATGCCGGTCATCTCGCTGATCTCCCCGGCCCGGGCCCGGGCGTAAAGCCCCTTGGGATCCCGTTGCTCGCAGACTTCCAGCGTGGCATCCACGAACACCTCGATGAAGTGGATGCCCGCCTCCCCGTGTAGGTCGCGCACCAGCTTCCGGTCAGCGGCGAATGGGGAGATGATCGCGACCAGAGTGACGATCCCGGCGTCCGCCATCAACCGGGCCACCTCGCCGACCCGGCGCACGTTCTCGACACGGTCCTCGGTTGAGAAGCCCAGGTCGGAGTTCAACCCGTGTCTCAGATTGTCGGCATCGAGGACGTATGTCGCTCTCCCCCGCTCCAGCAGCAACCTCTCGGCCAGGTGGCCGATGGTCGACTTGCCACTGCCGGACAGGCCCGTCATCCACACGGTGAGTCCCTCGCCGCCGGTGATACGCCGTCGGTCCTCCGGCGTGGCGAAGCTCTGGTGCCACACCACGTTCTCGCTCATGAGCCCTCGCCGGTGATCATCCCGGCGCCGACCGTGACGTTGTTCGCCTCGTCGACCAGGATGAACGATCCGGTGTCCCGGTTGCGCCGGTACTCATCGAAGAAGAACGGCGTCGTGGAACGGATCCGAACCCGGCCGATCTCGTTGAGGATGAGCGCTTCGACCGACTCCTCCCGGTGCAACGTGTTGACGTTGAGCCGGTACTGGAGATCCTTCACCATCGCCCTTCCCCATCGGGTGGTGTGCTTGATGGCGTATTTTGCCCCCTGCCTGAGGCTGGTGGCATCGGACATCCAGGCGACCATGGCGTCGATGTCCTGGGACGCATGTGGCTGGTTGTGGGGTCGGCACAACATGTCCCCCCGCGAGACGTCGACGTCGCCCTCCAGGGTGATCACCACCGACATCGGCGGAGTCGCCTCCTCGATCGGGCCGTCGTAGGTCTCGATGGAGCGGATCCTCGTGGTGAAGCCGCTGGGGAGGACCATTATTTCGTCGCCGAGCTTGATCAGGCCACCGGCCACCCGGCCGGCGTAGCCCCGGAAGTCCTGGTGCTCGCGTCGATGGGGGCGAATCACGTACTGGACGGGGAACCGCACATCGATCAGGTTGAAATCGGTGCCGATGTGGATCTCCTCTAGCAGCTCGAGGACGGTTGGACCGTGGTACCAGGGCATGTTCTCCGACTGGTTGACCACGTTGTCACCTTCGAGTGCGGACACGGGGACGAAACGAAGATCGTGGATGTCGAGCCGGGTGGCGAAATGGCGAAAGTCGTCGGCTATCTCGTCGTACCGCTCTTGCGACCACCCGACAAGGTCCATCTTGTTGACACACAGGACCATGTGGGGAACCCCGAGCAGAGAGGCGAGGAAGGAGTGGCGTCTGGTCTGTTCGAGGATGCCCTGCCGCGCGTCGACCAGGATCAGGGCGATGTTGGCCGTGGAAGAGCCGGTCACCATGTTCCTCGTGTACTGGATGTGCCCGGGGGTGTCCGCCAGGACGAACTTGCGTTTGGGAGTGGCGAAATAGCGATACGCGACGTCGATGGTGATTCCTTGCTCCCGCTCGGCCCGGAGCCCGTCGGTGAGCAGAGCCAGGTCGATGTAGTCGGTGCCGCGCCTGCGGCTGGCGTCCTCCACCGCATCGAGCTGATCCTGGAAGATCTGCTTGGAGTCGAACAGCAGCCTCCCGATCAGGGTGCTCTTGCCGTCGTCGACCGAGCCGGTGGTCGCGATGCGAACCAGCTCCGACATCAGAAGTACCCCTCGCGCTTGCGGTCCTCCATCGCCGCCTCGGCGGTGCGATCGTCCGCCCGGCTGGCGCCCCGCTCGGTGACCCGGGTGGCCGCCACCTCTTCGATGATCTGACGGACCGAGGCCGCGCCCGACTCGAACCCCCCGGTGCAGGTCATGTCCCCCACCGTCCTAAATCGGACGACGGCCTCGAAGGGCTCCTCGCCGTCCGTGGGCGTGAGGTAGGGCGAGATGGCCATCAGCATCCCGTCCCGGGGGAAGACGAGCCGTCTGTGGGAAAAGTAGATGGTAGGAAGCTCTATTGCCTCCTCTTCGATGTACTGCCACACATCCATCTCGGTCCAGTTGGAGATCGGGAACACCCGCATGTGCTCCCCGTTGCGATGACGCCCGTTGTAGAGAGACCAGAGCTCGGGGCGCTGGTTCTTGGGATCCCACTGACCGAACTCGTCACGGAACGAGAAGACCCTCTCCTTCGCTCTCGCCTTCTCCTCGTCCCTGCGGGCGCCCCCGAAGACCACGTCGAAGCGATGTTTCTCGATCGCATTGAGAAGGGTCTCGGTCTGGAGCCGGTTGCGGGAGGCGCGGGGGCCGGTCTCCTCAACCACACGACCCTGGTCGATCGCCTCCTGGACCGAGGCGACGATCAGATCGGCTTCGAGCTCGGCGATGGTTCGGTCCCGGAACTCGATCACCTCGTCGAAATTGTGCCCGGTGTCGACGTGCATGACCGGGAAAGGGAGCCGTGCGGGCCAGAATGCCTTCACCGCGAGACGCAGCACCAGGGCGGAATCCTTGCCTCCGGAGAAGAGGAGCACCGGATTCTCCGATTCGGCGACCGCCTCGCGGATTATGTGAATGGACTCGGACTCGAGGGTGCGAATGTGATTCAGTTGAGCTGCAGGCACGGGATGAGGTTAAGCTCCCAGATCGTCTAGGACTACTCTCACTATGACCGTCGACGCGTGGCTGACCATGGCGATCGTGGTTGCAATCCTGGTCGGGTTGGTGGTCGACCTGGGCTCCCCGTTCCTCCTGGCCTTCACGGGAGTCGTGATCTTGCTCGTCTCGGGTGTGATCGACACCGAGCAGGCACTCGCCGGCTTCTCCAACCCGGCCCCGTTCACGGTCGCAGCTCTGTTCGTCGTCGCACGGGCGGTGGCCAAGACGGGAGCACTCCGACCGTTCACCCAGAGGGTGCTCGGCACCACCGGCGTCGCCCGCCGCCCGATGCTGCGGATGCTGATCCCCGCCAGCCTGTCCTCCGCGTTCTTCAACAACATCCCGCTGGTGGCGATGATGATCCCGGAGGTCACTGCTTGGGCCCGGCGGCGCGGCTCCGACGTGGCCAAGTTCCTGCTGCCACTGGTCTACGGGGCCAGCATGGGAGGGATGACCACCCTGATCGGCACCTCCACCAACCTGGTGGTCGCGGGTCAGATGAGTGCCAGTGGGTTGGACCAGCTCCAATTCTTCGAACTGGGGCCTATCGGGGTTCCCATCGCGGTGACCGGCATCCTCATAATGGTGGCCATCGCCCCCCGGCTGCTCGCCGACAAGCAATCGCCCGCCTCGCATCTGATGGAAACGGGCTCACGGGACTTCACCGTGGAGATGGAGATCATCGCCGGGGGCGCGCTCGACGGCCTCACGGTCCACACCGCCGGTCTGAGACACCTGGAAGGGGTCTTCCTGGTGTCTGTCGACCGCGGCGACACGATCATCGCGCCGGCCCAACCCGCCACGGTGCTCCGGGGCGGAAACACGCTCACCTTTGTCGGCAAGGTGGACCACGTCCTCGACCTGGAGAAGGTCGAGGGCCTCCGTCACGCCGTGCACCGACAAATCACGAGGATCCGGGACAGGGCGGCTTCCTACTTCATGGTCGCGATCGGGGGCGACAGCCCGCTGGTGGGGACGACCCTCAAGGAGGCCGGATTCAGGTCCAACTACCAGGCTGCGGTCGTGGCCATACACCGGGCGGGTCATCGCATCGACGCCAAGCTCGGCGAGGTCCCGATCCACACTGGGGACGCCCTGATCGTTCTCTCCGATCCCGCCTTCCGCGACCGTTGGGCGGGTCGACCCGACTTCCTCCTCATCTCCCCGCTCGATGAGGAGATCCAACCGGCCGCCCCCGGTGGCTGGTTGGCACTGGCCACGATTGCCGCGGTAGTCGTGGTCGCCGCCTTCGATGTCGTCCCCATCCTCTACGCCGCCCTGGCCGCCGCCATCCTGCTGATCGTTCTCGGGATCCTGACCCCGGACGAGGCCCGGCGCGCCGTCGATCTCGAGGTGATCGGGTTGATCGCCTCATCGTTCGGACTGGCCGCTGCGGTGGAGGTTTCCGGCCTGGCCTCGGTCATCTCAGGAGGGCTGGTCGACGTCTTCGGGGGCCTCGGCGAGGTCGGCGTCCTCGCCGGAGTCGTCCTGGCCACCATCACCCTCACCGAGTTCATCACCAACAACGGAGCCGCCCTCCTCATGTTTCCCATTGCGATGAGCTCTGCTCAGGCCGCCGGCATAGAGCCGAGGGGGATGGCGGTGGCGGTCGCGATCGCCGCTTCGGCGTGTTTTCTCACCCCGCTCGGCTACCAGACCAACACGATGGTCTACGGGCCCGGCGGGTACCGCGTGAGCGACTATCTGAAGGCGGGCGCACCCCTCACGGTCATGGTGATCGCATATTTGTTGTGGCTGGTCCCCGTGCTCTACGGTGTCTGAAAATGCCAAGTCGGCGCCGATCAAAGCTTCATGCGGCGCTCCTGTCGTGGGCGCCAGTGGGTCGCTCCCATCGTTCCGCCAAGCCCCTGATAGTTTCCCACGGGTGATCTTCACCGAGACGCCCCTGCCCGGCGCATTCGTGATCGATCTCGAGATGCGCCAGGACGAGAGGGGTTTCTTTGCCCGCGCTTGGGGTGAGGACGAGTTTCGAGAGCACGGCCTGGAGACTCGGGTAGCGCAGTGCAACATGTCCTACAACTACGAGGCGGGAACTCTGCGCGGCCTCCACTACCAGCTACCGCCGCACTGCGAGGTCAAACTCGTACGGTGCACCCGAGGTGCGATCTGGGACGTCATAGTCGACCTGCGAGAGGGCTCACCCACCTACAAGGCGTGGTTCGGTCTCGAGCTGACAGCCGACAACCGAAGGATGCTCTACGTCCCCGAGCAGTTCGCCCACGGGTATCTGACCCTCACCCCGGGCACCGAGATTTTCTACCAGGTGTCGGAGTTCTATTCGCCCGGTCATGAGGCGGGTATCAGATGGGATGACCCTGCAATACGGATCACATGGCCGGAGATGGAGGTTCGAGTCATCTCGGATAAGGACGCCAGCCACCCAGACTATGAGGGAAGAACACCGCGGCAAGCGGGGAAATGACATGATCATCGTCGACAGGGCCCTGGAGAGACTCGAAACCGAGGGCAGGCCGATCCGGGTCGGCGTCGTGGGGGCCGGCTTCATGGCGAGCGGGATCACCCTTCAGGTCACAAAGTCAACGGTCGGTATGCGTGTCTCGGCCATAGCCAACCGTCACGTGGAAAGGGCCGCGGACGTCTATCGGGCAGCCGGAGTGGACGAGATAGACCACGTCCACGATCTCCCCTCCTTGGACCGCGCCCTTTCGAGCGGGCGCCATTGCATAACCAACGACCCTCTTCTGCTCTGCAGGTCGGACAACATCGACGTGGTGGTCGACGTGACCGGCAGCGTCGACTACTCGGCGAGGGTCGCGCTCGAGGCGATTCACAACAAGAAGCACCTGGTGCTGATGAATGCTGAGCTGGATGGCACCCTTGGGCCCATCCTCAAAGTCCTCGCCGATCGGGCAGGAGTGGTGATCACCAACGCCGATGGTGATCAGCCCGGGGTGACTCTCAACCTTTACCGGTTCGTGCGTGGGATCGGCGTCCGCCCGGTGCTGTGCGGAAACATCAAGGGCCTCCACGATCCATACCGGAACCCCACCACCCAGGA
>JBOGEU010000707.1:0-1986 GCA_050741995.1 Acidimicrobiia bacterium
GCATTTGACACCTCAGCCGTTCACCTTGCATACTCCGCGTCACAAGATCGTCGCGTTGTGTGCGACAATCAGACGAGGCACAGATGGAGCACCAACTGACCCCCGAGCAGCAGCTCTTCCGATCCACGGTCCGCGAGTTCTGCGAGAAGGAGATCACCCGGGAGTATGTCCGGGAGTGCGACCGGGAGCGAACACCACCCCGAGACCTATACGACAAGCTTGGTGAGCAGGGCTGGCTCGGGATCAACATCCCCGAGGAGCACGGCGGGGCAGGCGCCGGGGCGGTCGAGGTCGCCATCCTCCTCGAAGAGCTGGGGAGGGCATTTCTCGACCTCTCGTTCTGGGTGTTCCGCGCCGTCACCTGGGGCGGTCTGGCCATCAGCCGCGACGGGACCACCGAGCAGAAGGCGGAGCTGCTGCCCCGCATCGCATCGGGTGAGCTCACCGTTTGCTTCTCCCTTACCGAGCCGGACGCCGGGTCCGATGCCGCCGCCATCAGCCTGTCCGCGGTCGAAGACGGCGACGATTACGTCCTCAACGGGCAGAAGGTGTTCACCTCCGGGTTCAAGGCCAGCGATCTCGACGTGGTCGCCACCCGGACCTCCTCCGAGGGGAGGAAGCATCACGGGATCACCAACTTCATCGTCGACACCGATAGCCCGGGTTTGGAGTGGCAGCCGATCGAAACCCTGGGCCACTGGCCGCTGGGAACCGCCACGCTCTACTTCACCGACGTCCGGGTCCCCAGGAGCCGGATGCTGGGCACCCTGCACGAAGGTTGGGCCGACCTCGGGGTCTATCTCCGCTATGAGCGGCTATGTCTCTCCGCCGCCCGGACCGGCGCCGCGGCGGCCGCCCTCGCCGACTCGGTGGCCTACTCCAAGGAGAGGAAGCAGTTCGACAAGCCGATCTCGGAGTTCCAGGCGGTGTCGCACCGCCTCGCCGACATGCAGACCATGGTCGAGATCTCACAGATGCTGGTCTATCGCTACGCATCACGACTCGATTCGGGTGTGGCCACCACCCGTGATGCGGCCATCCTCAAGCTCTACGCCTGTGAGGCGTACAAGCAGGTGGCCGACATGGGGCTCCAGGTGCTCGGCGGATATGGCTACACCATGGAGTACGACCTGCAACGCCACTTCCGGGAGTCGCGGCTGGGAGTGATCGGAGCCGGGACCTCCGACATCCAGCGCAACATCATCGCCAAGACGATGGGGTTGTGATCCCGGTGCCCGTCATCACCGAGGAAGCCAGGCGCTGGGCGGACCGGGAGTACCCCCCGTTCTCGATGCAGGTCACCGCCACCGACATCGCCAAGTTCGCCCACGCCACCGGGGAGACCAACCCCATCCACTTCGACCGCGACGCATCCATCGCCGCCGGTAACCCCGACGTCGTCGCCCCCACCCTCTTCACGTACGTGATCCGGATGCACGCTTCGGCCCTGGTCCCTGCGGACCAACTCGAGCCCGACGGGTCTCCGAGCGCCGACGTCCCGCCCCTGCCCACCAAGCGGGCTATGGCCGGCGAGACTTCGGTGGTGCTCGGCGAGCGGGTCGTCGCCGGGGACACGATCACCGTCGAGAAGCGCCTGGCCGACATGTACGAGAAGGAGGGACGAAGCGGGCCACTGGTCTTCGTCGAGATGGAGTTCACCTTCACCAACCAGCGCGGTGAGCTCGTCTCCCGGGAGAACTTCACCAGGATCTACCGATGAGCGCCATGCCCGAGGTCGGCGCCGAGGCCTCGATCCAGACCCGCACGCCATCAGCCCTCGACCTGTTCATGTTCAGTGCCTCGGCCTGGCTCCTGCATCGGATCCACTACGACACCCCGTTCACCATCGAGCACGACGGACATCCGGGTCTTCTCATCCACGGCCCACTCCAGGGGGTCTACCTGGTGCAGGCCGCCGAATCGTGGCTCGGCGGCGAGGCCCGTCTCCGCACCATCAGCTACCGCCATCTCGCCCCGGCCTACCTC
>JBOGEU010000708.1:0-1136 GCA_050741995.1 Acidimicrobiia bacterium
TGCCGGGAGGGCGACACGGTGACCGTGATCACCAAGAAGGCCCGCAACTGGTGGCGCAACTTCACGACCCCTGCCGACGTCGAGCTGCGCATCGCCGGCCGTAATTACCGGGGACGGGCCGAGGCCGACATCGAAGATGGAGACGCGCTCCAATTCATGATCTACTATCTGGAGAAGCGACCGGTCGATGCCAAGGCCTACGGGCTGCGCCGCGACGAGATCACGCCAGAGCAGGTGGCCGGGATCTTGCCTCACATCGTGCTGATCCGGATCGCCGTCACCCCGGTCGAGAGGGGTCCTGGCGTCTAGCGCTACGCTCCACCCGGGCACGTGCCCGCCCCCTCAGCCCCCGATTACCTCAGCCCGCAACACGAACAGACCCCAGTTCTTGTCGGTGCAGTAGATGTTGCCCCGACGGTCGACCAGGACGTCCTCGATCTGGGTCTCCAGCTCGCGGGGCAGCACCCCACGACGCTCGACCGGGGTCTCGGGCACGTAGCAGGCCACCTCTATCGGGGCCCGGGGCTCGGTGATGTCGAAGATGCGCAGCCCGGCGTTGAAGTAGGTCATGAACAGCAGGTCCGAGCCGGCATAGACCAGGTCGCCTTGAGGGTGATGCTGGTTGTGGGGGCCGAAGCGACCGGGCTTGTCGAAGTAGTTGCGCAACCCGAGCCCCTCGCCGGGAGTGGGTTGCGGGACCGACCCCACCACCCACGGCGAGGTCGGATCCGACACGTCGACCAGGTAAGAGTAATTGTGCGGCTCGTGGCCGCCCTCGTCGATGGCCTCGCTGTTGACCGCCACCAGGTCGGTGCCCGGGATCGGGACGACACTGTGACATCCGATCCTGCTCCCGAACCCGCGAAAGTCGAGACCGCCCACCTTCTGGGGTTGGGTCGGATCGGACACGTCGAGGATCACCATCCCCGCCCCACCGAACCCGGCATAGGCCAGATCCCCTTCGACATGGGCCGGCACATGCAGGTAGTTGCTGTGCTCGGGGGTCTCCCCCGCCGCCACATGCTGACCCGGGACCCACCACCGGCCGACCTCCTTCGGCTGCGAACGGTCGTCGAGATCGATGATGCTGAGGATGTTTCCCTGGAAACCATCGGGGTTGGCCGCCAGGTAGGCAT
>JBOGEU010000709.1:0-2441 GCA_050741995.1 Acidimicrobiia bacterium
TCCCGCAGGGGTCGGCCACCGCGGCTTCACGATTCGCGTTCCCAAGGGAGTGGTGGGCGCCATCACGCCTTTCAACTTCCCTTTGAACCTCGCCGCTCACAAGATCGGGCCGGCGATTGCCGTGGGCTGCGGGGTCATCCTCAAACCGTCCAGGGAGGCCCCGCTGGCGGCGGCCGAGCTGGTGAACCTGTTATATGACGCCGGTCTCCCCGAGCAGTGGTTGTCCGTCGTCATCGGGCCTGCCGCGGAAATCACCGACCAGCTGATCGCTGACTCACGGGTCCGCATGCTGACGTTCACCGGCTCGAGCGAAGTGGGTTGGGATCTTGTTTCCCGTGCTCCTCGAAAAGACGTCAGCTTGGAGCTGGGAAACTCGACACCGTTGATCGTGTGCGCCGACGGCGATATGACGGCCGCGGCCAGGTCAGTTGCCTCTAGCGGCTTCGGCTTCGCGGGCCAATCCTGCATCTCGGTGCAGCGTGTGATCGTCGAAGCCTCCGCTCACGAGGAGTTCGTTTCTCTGCTCAGAGGGGAAGCCACGGCCAAGACGCTGGGCGATCCCCTGAACGCAGACACCCATATCGGGCCCATGATCAACCGAAAGGCCCGCGACCGTGTGGCCGAGTGGGTCGAAGAGGCGAAGGATCACGGGGCGGTGGACGTTCTCGAGAGCGATCTCACTTCCGATCACCTCGGCCCGGTCGTGCTGGACCGCGTCGACGACCAGCTTCGAGTGTGGCGGGAGGAAGTGTTCGGGCCCGTCGTCTCGACGTGTACGTTCTCCGATTTCGACGAGGCGATAGACATAGCCAACGGCACCGAATTCGGCCTTCAGGCCGGCGTGTTCACCCGAGACCTGAACCGGGCTCTGGATGCCGCCGAGAGGCTCGAGTTCGGAGGAGTGACGATCAATGAGACACCGACCTTCCGAGTCGACCAGATGCCATACGGCGGCACCAAGGAATCGGGCAACACCCGGGAAGGCCCTCATTACACCGCGCGAGAGATGACCGAAGAGCGAGTGGTAGTGATCGGAGGGTAGGTGTCTCGGTCAGCGGCCACCACGCGGGCGAGGGGCTCATCGGGGCCCAAGCTTCTCGACAGAACCTTTGCCATCCTTAGTGTCTTCACGGACGAGGCGCCGGAATGGACGACGACAGAGGCGGCACATGCCCGCGATCTGCCGGTGCCAACGGTTCATCGAATCCTGTCAGCTTTGGAGAAACACGGCTATGTGACCCGCGATGGCGCCACCAAGCGATTTCGACTGGGCACTGCCGCTCTCGAGCTCGGCCGCCTGGCTCGGGCCACGATCGATGTGCAATCGGTCAGTGTGCCCATCCTGCAGTCTCTGGCGGCGGAAACGGGCGAGACCGCGCTGCTCACCGCTCTGAACCGGGATCGGTCCGGCTCGGTCTGTCTCGATCGGGTGGAGAGCAGCCACGATCTCAGATTGTCATTGGCGCCCGGCCGACAGATGCAGCTGCATGCGGGTGCCTCCCAGAAGGCCCTGCTCGCGTACATGGAAGAGAGCGAGATCGAGTCCGTAGTCGGAGGGGTTCTTACCCCACTGTGCCGGGCCACGATCACGGACGGGAAGAGGTTACGTGAGGAGCTGGCCAAGATCCGTGAGCGGGGATGGGCGACCTCCTATGAGGAGACCAACCTGGGGGTCTGGGGCATCGCCGTGACTTTGCTCGATCCCGATGGAGGCGTGGTGGCAGCCGTGGGTCTCGCGGGCCCACGCATTCGGGTACCCAAGAACAGGGTAGGAAATGTCCTCGAGACGTTGCAGGACGGAGCGGCGGAGATCGCTTCCCGTCTCGCGATTCGGACATCGACCCAGCTGGCCTTGGAGAGCCGGCGACATGGGTGACGTTTGGCAAAGGTACGGGTAGGACGAGGACGAGGACAACATGACTGAACACGGCATGCTCTTGGAGACGGATGCGACGGCCTCTTTGGCCGGCCAGGTGGCAATAGTCACCGGGGCGGCCAAGGGGTTGGGATTGGCGATCACCGCCGACCTGGCGAGACAGGGAGCCGACCTGGTCCTCGCCGGGCGCGATCTCCAAGCACTCGAGGCACACGCCAACGAGCTCGATCAGCGTTACGATCACCGGGCAAGCCTCGTTGCCAGAACCGACGTGGTATCCGAGCAGGCAGTGGCCAACATGGTGGCGGAGACGATCAGGCGCTTCGGCCGGATCGACATCCTGGTCAACGCCGCAGGTGGCACCGGCCCGATCGAGACTGCGGCCCAGGACGTCTCGCTGGAGGATTTCCGGTCGATACTCGACCTCAACGTTCTGGGCACGTTCCTGCCGTGCAAGCACGTCATCCCCCATCTCATCGAGCGCGGCTCGGGGCGCATCGTGAACATCGCCGGGACGAGCGCCCTCCGCGGCTATCGGAACCGGGTGGGTTACTCGTCGTCGAAG
>JBOGEU010000710.1:0-5723 GCA_050741995.1 Acidimicrobiia bacterium
AGGGCGTGCTCCACGGGCGGACGGCAGCTCGCAAGAAGTCTCGGTTGGCAAAGCGGCTCTCGAGTCGCGAGTAACAGGGAGACCGCCCCCCTCGCCGCCCCCCTCGGCCGACACGAGGTCGGCCGGTCCCCCGCTTAGCAGGGGGGCAAACTTTTTAGGTTTACCAGCGGCACAACGCGACCGTCAGACGCTCCAATGTCACTCGGTGCACGTCTTCGGGATATGACTTGACCACCCGATCGGCCCTGACCAATGCCTCCTGTGCCCTTCGCAGGGAAGACTCTCTCACCTTCCCCCGCTGACTCCAGAACCGTCCTGCGCCTCGATCACCCGGACGGGCCCCGATCCAGTCACGAAACGTGCCCTCGTCCGGAGCGGTGGCGGCGAGCGCCCTCTTCTTCAGATCCGACTCCACCGCGGCGAGGAAAACCAGAGGGTGGCCATGGACCAGGAAATCTGACAGTCGACGCAACGCCTCGCCCACCTCTCCCTTCGATATCGCATCGGTGATGAGGAAGGTCGGCTCGTCGGGCCGGTTCTTGAATCGATCGAGGATCATCTCCTTGCTGATCTTCTGGCTCGACTCCTCCAACTGGTCCAGTGCCTGGCCCATCGCCGCGGTGTCGGAGCCGAACCTCTGGAGCACGGCGGTGTCGGCGCCGGCTTCGAAGACGAGGCCCCGATCCCGGATCTCGGCAGCCAGCCACTTTCGAGCCTGCCGCTCCCACATCTTGGCCACCGATTGCGAGCTCCCCATTTCCTTGATCAAGGACGACAGCGCTCTGGGGAGGGCCCCGGCGGCGAGGAACACCACCTCGATCGACGACAGGTCGGCGGCCCGGATCAGCTCGTCGAGGACCTCTCCTTCGGCGGCCTGCAGATTTTGGGCGTCGACGATCTCCAAGCCCTGGCTCCCGCCGAACAACGAGCCCGACTGAAGTAGAGGGATCATTGGCTCCAACTCGGTGCGAAGTGCGCCATCGCCCTCCTCCCCTGCCCCCCGCCCCGGGACGTCGATCCTGAGGACATCGGCGCGGTCCAGCCCGGCACGGGCGAAGTGCTCGGCCGCCCCGTCCAGCATCTGCTGACGCTCGCCGGGCCCCGCATTGGAGGGGGCAGAGATCAGAAGCAGCGCCATATGGTGAAGTTAATCATCGAGGTGGGACAGGCCAGGCGGGAACGGTGGCAGATCAGGGGGCTCTGTCGAAGAGGCGGGCCAGGTCGCAGGCGACTGCGACGTCGTGGACCCTGATGATGTCGGCGTTGTGCTCGAAGGCGAGGGCCATGTAGGCGACCACCCGATGGAAATCCCGTTTGCGTGGGATCGGGATCAAGACGGGGCGTCCCAGCGCCTGGAGTTGCTCCGAGTCGGCGATGACCTGGAGCTGCATCCTGGTGTAGGCCTCGTAATCACCCCGGTAATTGAGGGCGATGCCAGGGTCGATGATCACGTTGTTTATCCCGGCACTCCCCAGATCTTCGAGCAGCTGCCGGAATCCGGAAGCGGTCCGCTCCGCCTTGTCGTCGCGGATCTCGACCTCCCCCACGTCGTGGGGGTTGTCGCCTTCGACATGCACGGCGATCACGGCGGCCCCGGTGGTCGAGGCGACATCGCGCATCTCGGGGTCGGCGAGGCCCCCGGTGTCGTTGATGATCACGGCGCCGGCATCGAGTGCCGCGGCGGCCACGTCGGATTTCCAGGTGTCGATCGATACCAGGTGCCCTTCTGCCGCCAGAGCCTCGATCACAGGGACCACCCGGGAGATCTCATCGGCGGCGTCGATCGTGGGATTGTCGAAATGCGACGACTGGCCTCCGAGGTCGATCAGGGTCGCCCCCCACGTCCGGTATCGGTCCGCCATGAGCAAAGCCTCGTCCACGGAGCCGGCGATGGTGTGGACGTTCCTCGAGTCGGGCGACACGTTGATCACGCCCATCACGTATGTGATCTCCCCGAGCGGCAGCTTCACCTCTCCCAGGTCCAGGAACTCCGACATCGGGGCCAGTCTCCCACCCGAGAGGCACAAGTACGTCGCCGTCCTCATCGGTCCTCTTCACCCCACCTGCCGGCTCCAACGCCTCGACGATCCATTCGACGGGATGTCCGAAGTCGTTGGGCCCCACCGAGATGATCGCCAGCTCAGAGCCAATGCTCTTCAGCCACTCGGGATCGGATGTCGCCGCACCGTGATGAGGGACTTTGAGCACGTCCGCCTCCACACCCCGGAGCTCCGCCTGGGCCACCGACTCGATATCCCCGGACAACAACATCGATCGCCCGGGCCCCTCCACCATCAGCACGATCGATTGGTCGTTGGTCGAGGCATAGCGGCGAAGCGGCCCCAGAACCGATATCTCAAGCTCGCCCAATGACCACTTCTCGCCGATCGTCGGTGCCTCCACAGGGACCGCCGCGTCTTCGAGCAGCCGGAACAGCTCCTCTGAAGACGGAGTCCGATGTGGCTCGGTGTCGGCCCAAACCCATCCGACGGGCACCCGCCCCACCACTCCGGTCAAGCCGGCGGCGTGATCGGCGTGAGCATGGGTGAGAACGATCAGCTCCAGGTATCGCACCCCATATCGGCGCAACTTCTCGATGAGCACGATCGGATCGGGACCGCCGTCGACGAGGGCGAAATGCCCGTGTCCGCCGGCGAGGAGAATGGCATCGCCCTGGCCGACGTCGAGCACCACCACTCCCGGGTTCGGGGTCGGGACCGTCTGGCCGAGGACGAGCAATGCGACCCCAACGGCGGCGACGACCAAGACCGTTTGTCGGGCCCGGGGCCGACGGGCCCACACCACTCCCACCGCGACCACCAGCAGGATGCCCAGCCATCCGATCTGGGGCCAGCCGGCCGCCAGTCGGGCCAGGGCGAGCACCAGTCCGGCCAACCAGCTCCCGATGGTCGCGATCTTGCTCGGGCCCACCATCCCGATGGCGCCAAGCACGGTCGAGACGGCAACGATCGGAGCCGCCACCAGATTCACCAAGGGCGATAGCAGGGGCACCTTCCCGAAATGGAGGACCAGCAAGGGGGCCACTGCGGCCTGGGCGCCGATGGTGACGGCCAGAGACCGCACCAGCTTGCCGCCATGCAGCGGCCACCTAGCACCGGCGATGACACCTGCGGTGGCGGCCACCGAAAGCTGGAATCCGGCATGGTCCGCCAGGGTCGGATCCATCAGCAGCAGGCCGATGACGGCGGCAGAAAAGAGCTGCCATGCCTCCATCGTCAGACCGATCAACCTGCCTCCCAGCCCGAGGCCGGCCATCACCGAGGCCCGCAACACCGAGGGCTCGAATCGAGTGGCCGCGGCGAAGACCGGCAAGCCGAGCAGACCGACTACGGCGCGGCGTCTCGGGCCGACTCCGATCGGGCCCAGCGCAACGAACAAGATGCCCAGGAAAAGGGCGACGTTCGAACCGCTCACCGCAGTGAAGTGAGACAGACCGGCGCGCCGCATCGCTTCCTGGTCGATCTCGTCGACTCCGTCGGTGTGACCGACCAGAAAGCCGGCGAGAAGGGCGCGCCCACCCTGCAACGGCTCCAGCCTCGAGACGACGCGATCGCGCATCGCATTGCCCAGGGCCGCTATCGGCGAGGTTGGGCCATGGAGCAATTCGAAGTCGTCGACCCGAACCTGGCCACGATGCCGGCTGCCCCTCAATGTCCCCGGCGAACCGGTCACCGCCCCTTCGATCAGCACGACGTCGCCGCGGGAGGCGGCGGCGCCCACGGGGAGATCGGCGGCGACGGGGCCGGTGGGGAGATCGATGAGCGCATATGGCCCGTAGCGGCCGTCGATCACGTCGGTGGCCATGACGCCTTCGGAGGCGATGGGAGCCTCCGGCAGCGGTGGAAGCGGTGCCGATGCCGCAAAGGACAGAACGGCCCCCATGGAGAGCACTGCTGCCGTGAGCAGGCGACCCCGCCACGACAGCCACAGCACCGGCAACGCGGTCGCATAGACGGCCGGCGGCCAATGTGAGACAGCGACGACGGTGCCGAAGAGCAGCAGAGCAGCCACGGCCCAGGTCCGTGACACTTCGGGGGGAAACGCCGGATGCGCCGGCATCACGGGACGGTGACCAGATCCCTGATCGAAGCCAGTTTCGCCTCTCCGATCCCGGGGACTCCGAGCAGGTCCTCGACAGTCTGGAATGGGCCATTGGCCTCGCGATGGGCAACGATGCGCTCCGCGAGCACCGGGCCGACACCGGGGAGGGCCTCGAGGTCTTTCGCTTCCGCCCGATTCAACGAGATGAGACCATCACTCCCCTCCCCCGAAGTGAGCACGGTCTCGCCCGGCCCCGGGATCTGGATGTGGTCCCCGTCTGCCATCGGCCGCGCCAGATTGATCGAATCGAGTTGGGAGCCTTCCAGCGCCCCTCCCGCCGCGGCCACTGCATCGGCCACGATCGAACCGGATGCAATCCGCACCACCCCGGGGATGGCGACCCAACCCGAGACGTAGACCGTGAGCGTCGACGGCTCCGTGGTCGCCGGATTCAGGTCGTGGGCCGTGTCGGGTGTGGTCGCCGAGGGCAGAGGGTTGGCTGTGGATCCCAGCCCGGCGCCGATCAGGACGGCGACGAGGACAACACCTACAGCCATCGCCTGTGTCCTGCTCATTCCGCCCCACTGGTATCTCCCGCCCTCCCGATACCTACCAAGACGGCGACCGGTGGGGAAGACCGTCGTACTCTCCCCCGATGCTCGACGTCACGCCCTATCTGGTGACCCCCGGTCAGTCCGCCGACATCCGCGCCAGGGACTCGCACTCGAAACAGGGATTCGACGGCGACAAGACCGAGGGGAAGGCCGCCCTGAAGCAGCACAACGACGCCCTGGCCGAGTTGCAGACCCGGTTGTACGCCGAGTCGAAGCAGAAGCTGCTGGTGGTGCTGCAGGCGATGGACACGGGAGGCAAGGACGGCACGGTCCGCAGCGTTTTCAGAGGCGTGAACCCACAGGGGGTGCGGGTGTGGGGCTTCGGTGTGCCCTCAGAATGGGAGTTGGGCCACGACTACCTGTGGCGCATCCACCGCCGGACCCCGGAGAACGGGACCATCGCCATCTTCAATCGCTCCCACTACGAGGACGTCCTCGTGGTCCGGGTCAAGGGCCTGGTACCACCCGAGCGTTGGGAGAAGCGCTTCGATCACATCGTCGACTTCGAGCGGATGCTGGCCGACGAGGGGACCACCGTCGTCAAGCTCTTCCTCCACATCTCCAAAGAGGAGCAGGCGGAGCGTCTTCAGGCCCGGCTCGACGAGCCTGACAAGCGCTGGAAATTCAATCCCGGTGACCTCGAAGACCGCAAGCTGTGGGACGACTTCGTTGACGCCTATGAGGACGCCATCACCCGCACCTCCACCTCCCACGCCCCGTGGTACGTGGTGCCGGCGGACCGCAAGTGGTACCGGAATCTCGTGGTTTCCAGCATCCTCATCAAGACTCTGGAAGAGATGGATCCCCGGTATCCGCCCCAACCCGATCTGAAAGGGGTGGTCGTCGTCTAGTGCTCCGGTGCTCCGGCTCAGCCCACCACGAAGTTGATCACGTTGGGGGGGCGGGCGATGACCTTTTGGACAACGGCCCCGTCGATCCAGCCCTGGACCTTGTCCTGGGAAAGGGCGACATGCTCGGCCGCCTCGGCCGAGATGTCGGCGGGGACGTCTACACGGTCGCGAACTTTGCCGTTGACCTGGACCACCA
>JBOGEU010000711.1:0-1806 GCA_050741995.1 Acidimicrobiia bacterium
AGCCGCCGAAGGGCAGTGTCGCTCATCACCACCGCTTGATCCGTGTGGGCGATGATCTGCTCCAGGATCTTCTGCTGCCTCGACGTCGGGTTGCCGAGAACCGTGTGCAGTGTGACCACGGAGGGGATCTCGATGCCGGTGATCAACTCGAGGACCTCGGCTCCCTCCGGTCCGCCGTAGATCCCGTACTCATGTTGGAACAAGGCGACGTCGTGATCGTTCAACGCCTTGATGGCGCCTCGCAACGAGGCGCCATCACCGTTGCGGTGGTGGTGGATGACCTCGGGTCGGGAAACGTCGGGCCGATCGCCGACACTCACCACGTCGAGACCTAGGTCGCTGCGACGCCGGGTGGCCATCGCCTCGCGAAGAGCCGCGGTGAATGTGGCGAGACCACAGGATGTCGGCGGGTAGGTACTGACAAAGCCAATCGATCGATGGCCTTCTTGGTCCTTTGTCATCAGTTCTCCATTGCTCGAAAGACGATTCAATGCCGGGCCGGATGAGCCGCGGCGATCGTTGTGCTACGAAGAGCTGCTTACCCGGAAGCTCTACGGGATAACGTAGGGAGGGCTCCCTGTCTGTGAATCTAGCGGGCTTGCTCGGCTACCGGTGATCGCCGACCCGACCGCAGCCCTCTACCGGGCAGGCGAGTCATCGGACACCCGCTGGAGCAGGATTCGACCTTGCTCGACGTCGACTTCGGTCACGGCGAGCTCGAGGATCTTGCCCGGCTTGAGCTGGACATCCGGCACCCAGATTTGAATGGGCGGTTCGTCGATCCACACTTGTGCCCCGCCCCGCGAGTGAGCGAGGACGACGGCCTCGAAGCTCTCGCCGATGCGCTTGGCCATCACCCAAGCCTCGGCCACGTTCACACATTGGCTCTCGACCGTGCCGGCCCGCTGCCCGGTTGCGTCCATGATCTGGGGAACATCCGCCAGGTCGGCGGTCGTCCACTCCGGAGGCGATCGATCGGCCGCAACGGACACACAGATCTCCAAACCGAACCGATCCACGAGTCTTCGGATCGGCGCAGTCACATGGGCATAGGCGGCGGCGAGCCCACCATGATTCAAATCCCCATCGGGCACCCCGTCGACAAGGGCCAGGTAGCCGGCTCCGCGCAGCAGACGGGATGCATGCTCGAACAGGGCAAGCGGTCGGGGACGGGCAGGGTCGAGGGTTGCCAGGACGTCGCCGGGTCGGCGATCGGAGGACCACGCGATTCCCAGCGACCGAGCCACCCCTCTCAACTCCCCCAGCATCTCAGGTGTGGGCGTCGGCAAGGTTCGGAGGATCCCGGTGCCGGCGCCGATCATCATCTCGGCGGCCACCATCCCGGTGAGGATCGACGCTTCCGCGTTCCACCTGCTGCTCCGTTGCTCGGCGCGAGTGACGATGCCCCATTTGCCACCGTCCTTCTCGACCTCCTGCTCCGGGAGCCGGATCGTGATCGCCCCTCGCTCGACTCCCCTGGCGATACGCGCCTCGCCGAAGCGCTCGAGCGGGGCGATCGGGTCCGGCGGATCACCTGCATCGAATCGCCGTTGCACCGTTTCGTAGTCGAATCTCTCCCGGCTGCGGACGACCGCCCGCCTCACATCGTGACGCTCCACCTCTCCGTCGGCATCGAGGTCGAGCTCCCATACGATCGCGGGACGATCCTGACCAGGGAGCAGGCTGGCGGCATCCTCCGAGAGTGTCATCGGGTGCAGCGGGATCCGATGATCTGGGCAATAGACGGTGGTGCCTCGCCGCCGTGTTTCGGCGTCGAGCGGTCCACCCGGCACCACGAACCCCGGG
>JBOGEU010000712.1:0-1292 GCA_050741995.1 Acidimicrobiia bacterium
TCGTATATGTGCTGCACGTGATGCTCGGCGGTTCGTGGTGACATGGATAGCTGCTCGGCGATCTTCGGGTTGGAGAGCCCTTTGGCGACAAGTCGAAGGACCTCGACTTCCCGATCGCTCAATCCGGCAGGCCAGGATGTCTTCGCCCGGGGATCATGTCCGGCAGCGGCCAAGACCGCTTTGGTGCACTGATCGTCGAGCCTGCCGGCTCGTATCTCGGCCTCCAGCAGCTCCGACGCCGCACCTGGGTCCAAAGCATCGCGGTGGGGACGGTCCTGGGTCATCGCCTGATAGGCATCGGCGGCCGCCAAGAGCCGGGCCTCCATTGCGACCTCGCGGCCGGATGCCTGATGGTGATAACCGCTGCCGTCCTGGCGCTCATGATGCATGCCTGCCATCCGGGCCAGGGGCTGCAAGGCGATCGAACGGGACAAGATCCGCTCGGTGAAATAGGGATGGAGACGCACACTCTCCCACTCGCCGCTAGTCAGACCCCGAGTGTTTTCCCAGATTCCGTTCGAGACACCGCACCGGCCTACGTCGTGCAGGAAACCGGCGCGACGCACCGAGCCGACCGCATCATCCTCCAGCCCCAGAATGGCGGCTGCCCGCTCGGCCAACTCGGCGACTCCCGTCGAATGCCCCAACATGAATGGTGCCTTCAGGTCGATCATATCCCCAAAGGCGTATGCGATATCGTCGACCCGCCAATTGGGAACGGTCCGTACCGGTTCCGGCTCCTCCTCGACCACATTCCGCCACACATCGCCAGAACTCACCTTCTCGAGTAGGTCTACCCCGTGTTTCGTGAACACCGCGCAAAGAGTGGGGTCGAACCAGCTGCCTGCTCTGCGTCTTGCCATGGCGATGGCAGCCTCCGGTCCGCCAAGGCGGTCGAAGATCACAACCTGGTGGGCCAACTCCGCTAATCGGGCAGGCAGGCCGATGTCATCAGCGGTCAGCCCGCGGGGACCACCACTGCCGTCCCACCGTTCGAAGACCTGGGACACCCCCTCGACAACCCCAGGCTCGAAGCCCAACCGTACAGCCAGTAGGGCGGCTACCTCACAGACCGATCCGACGATCAGCGCGTCCGCCTTCTTCCCCGACCGCAGGGCACGAGCCACGTATCTGGGCCTGACGATTCCAGTTCCTCGGCCGGTCCCCAATAAAAGGGCCGCCACCTCACGACGGTTTCCGAAGTCGGTCCGCTCGCCGGCCGGCCGTGATACCAGTTCGTCGCCACCAAACAGATAAGCCTCATCATGAGCGGTAGCAGTACAGCCGAGGTG
>JBOGEU010000713.1:0-2921 GCA_050741995.1 Acidimicrobiia bacterium
TTGCCCAGCACGCGCCACCCACTCGAGCAGCCCCCCCTCGGCCGACCCGAGGTCGGCCGGTCCCCCCGCTTCGCAGGAGGACAACACCGCTCCGCCCCCAAAGTGGGATCAGGCGATCGCGCTGGCCGCCTCCTGTAACTCGAGTGGGGCGGCGAAATGGCAGGCAACCAGGTGGCCGAACTGCTCGACCAGAGGAGGCACCTCTTCGGCGCAGATGTCCTGGGCCTTCCAGCATCGGGTCCTGAACACACAGCCAGAAGGAGGGTCGGCGGGGTTGGGCACGTCGCCGTAGAGGACGATCCGCTCCCGATCCTTGCGCCCACGCGGCTCGGGCACAGGGACCGCCGAGAGCAGGGCCTGGGTGTAAGGGTGGGTCGGGCTCTCGAATATCTCGTCACGTGTTCCCATCTCCATGATTCGGCCCAGGTACATGACTGCCAGTCGATGAGAGATATGGCGGACCACGGACAGGTCATGGGCGATGAACAGATAGGAGAGGTCGAGATCATCCTGGATCTCCATCAACAGGTTGATCACCTGTGCCTGAATCGAGACGTCGAGCGCCGACACCGGCTCGTCGAGCAGGAGCATCCGGGGGTTGAGGGCGAGGGCCCGGGCGACGCCGATCCGCTGTCGCTGGCCACCCGAGAACTCATGAGGAAAGCGGTTCCCGTGCTCCGGGGAGAGTTGGACCAGACGCAACAACTCCGCGACACGGTGCTCGCCGCCGTCGTCGAAGAGGCCGTGGATCTTCAGCGGCTCGGCGACGATCTCCCGCACTGTCATCCTTGGGTTCAGCGAGGCATACGGGTCCTGGAACACGATCTGGATGTCCTTGCGAACCGGTCTCAGCTCCTTGCGGGTCAGATCGGTGATGTCATTCCCCTGGAAGGAGACCCTGCCGTCCGTCGGGTTGACCAGCCTGATGATGGCGCGAGCGGTGGTCGACTTGCCGCAGCCGGATTCCCCCACCAACCCCATGGTCTCCGCATGCCCTACGTCGAAAGAGATCCCGTCGACGGCGTAGACGTAGCCAACGATCTTGCGGCGCACTCCCTCCTTTATCGGGAAGTGGACCTTGAGGTCTCGGACCTCCAGAATCTTGCCCGTTGTGCCCTCCATGTGGTCGTAGCCGATGCCTGCGTCACTCAAGACGGCCACCCCGAGCTGCGATCCCGGTCGCAGCCGCCTCGCGCAGCACCTCGTCGGCGACCTCATCCCAGAAATGACAGGCACTGAGATGACCCGACGCCGTCTCGAACAAGGGGGGGACGACGGTGCGGCACAGCTCGCGCCCCTCCGACATCCGGCACCGCGGGTGGAAGGCGCAGCCCGGCGGGCGGTTGATGAGCGATGGCGGGTTGCCCGGTATCGGGAGGAGACGCTTCATCTCCCCGGTGATGCGGGGCAAGCTCATCATCAGGCCCAGGGTGTAGGGGTGGCGTGGCTCGTGATAGATCTCGTCGACCGTCCCGGTCTCGACCACCTTGCCCCCGTACATCACCGCGATCCGGTCCGCCATCTCCGCGACCACACCAAGGTCGTGGGTGATCATGATGGTGGCGGCACCGGTCTCCTCGGCAGCCACCTTCATCACCTCCAGCACCTGGGCCTGGATGGTCACGTCGAGGGCGGTGGTGGGCTCGTCGGCGATCAGGACCGACGGCTTGTTGGCCATAGCCATGGCGATCATCGCCCGCTGGCGCATGCCACCGGAGTACTCGTGCGGGTACTGGTCGTAACGCCGGCTCGGGTTGGGGACTCCGACCAACTCGAGGAGCCCCACCGTCTCCGCCCTCGCCTGATCGTCGGAGAGCTTGTCGTTGTGGGCCAGCAGGGCCTCGGCGATCTGGTCGCCAACCGTGAGCACCGGGTTCAGCGAAGTCATCGGATCCTGGAAGATCATCGCGATCTCCTTGTTGCGGATCTTGCGCAGCTCGCTGGTGGGAAGGCCGACGATGTCGCGGCCCTTGTAGATGACCTCTCCTCGCACGATCCTGCCCGGTGGCATCTGGATCAGGCCCAGTGCAGACATGACGGTGACGCTCTTGCCCGAGCCGGATTCGCCCACGACCCCGAGGGTCTCCCCGGGGTACACCTCGTAGCTGACCCCGTCGACGGCATGGACTATGCCGTCAGGCGTGTCGAACTCTACGACGAGGTCGTGGATCGCGAGAACTGGATCCGTCACTTGATTCGTTGCTTGGGGTCGAGGGCGTCACGCAGGCCGTCACCGATGAAGTTGATGCACAGGGCGATGGTGACAATGGTCAGACCGGGGAAGGTGGCCAGCCACCATTGCGTGGTCAGGGCATCCTGGCCGTCCGATATCAGCTTGCCGAGGGCGGGGAAGGGTGGCTGGATCCCAAAACCCAGGAAGCTGAGGGCCGCTTCGACCAGGATGGCGGTCGCCACCGTCAACGTGGCATTGACGATGATCGGCCCCACGATATTGGGCAGGATGTGCCGGAAGATTATTCGGCTGTCAGAGGCCCCCAGCACCTTGGCCGCCTCGACGAACTCCTTCTCCCTCAAGCTGAGGAACTCCCCGCGGACGATCCGCGCCAGACCGGTCCAGAAGAGAAGGGCGAGGATGAAGGCCACCCGGATCGGGTTCCCGGCGCCGAGGAACGACGAGAGGACCAGCAGCACGGCCAGAAACGGGAGGGTGAGGAACAGGTCGGTGACCCGCATCAGGAAGTCGTCGAGCTTGCCGCCGAAGTAGCCGGCGCCGGCGCCGACGGCGGCACCGATGAAGGTCGAGAGCAGGGCGACGGCGAAGCCGACCTGCAAGGAGATCTGACCGCCGTAGAGCACCCGGGCGAACATGTCCTGCCGGGGGGCGTCGGTGCCGAACCAGTGGGTCGACGACGGACCCTCGAACTGGGCGGCGTTCAGGTCGCGCTCGAGCGGGCCCCAGT
>JBOGEU010000714.1:0-2635 GCA_050741995.1 Acidimicrobiia bacterium
CCGCGATCGAGCCCGGCGATGGCCCACTCGACGGCCTCACGGGATGCTTCGAGATCGAGGTCGCCGGCGTATGCCGCCCGGATCGTCTCTTGATGGGACAAGTCGCAACCTCACTCGGTTCTAGTGCTCTGGCCACTGACGTTGGCGATGTTCAGGGCGAGTCAGGGGCGCCGCCGGCAAGGACGCAGGACGAAGGCGCACTGGCCCGTTCGTCGAGGCCGAGGACGCAGCCGGCGGCGTCATCTGGCCATCCTGAACGCGGCAAACGTTGCTGGTCGGGGCACTAGGTGCTCTGGCCACTGACGTTGGCGATGTTCAGGGCGAGTCAGGGGCGACGCCGGCAAGGACGCAGGACGAAGGCGCACTGGCCCGTTCGTCTGGCTTCTGTCTGCTTTCAGCCGATACGGGCCAACCCCCGGGGAACGTGGTGCAGCGACTCGTAACCATCGTCGGTCACCACTATCAACTGGCCCGTTTGCACTCCGGCCTTCTCGTCGGTCGTGATCACATTGGGTTGGATCACCAGGGCCATCCCGGCCTCGAGCCGGAGGTCGGGGATCTCGCGATGAGCCCGACTGGCGCTCCCCAGCACCGGCGGGAGATAACCACCCCCGTATCCGTGAACCAGGTCGTCGAAGATGGTGAAGCCCATCTCCTCGATGACGGATGAGGCTTCGACCAGGTCCCGGGCGTGGGCGCCCGGCCGCACCACGGAGGCGATCGAGTCGAAGGCGGCATCTGCCGCCTGGTGCAGACGCTCGAACATGGGGGTGGGGTCGGCAGCGATGGCAAACGTGCGCAAGACCTGTCCCGCATAGCCCCAGTAGTTGGCGCTTATCTCACAGAACATGAGGTCTCCCGGCGCCAGGCGGCGGGTCGACTGGAATTGCGAGGGGACACACTTGTCAGGGGAGACCATCGAGGTGGTGGCGAAGTAGTGGATGTGATTGGTCCCCCCGTCGGTGAGGTAGGCACCCTCGACTATCGCCGCCAGCCTTCGCTCGTCGATCCCGGGCTCCACCTCGTTGATCAGGGCTTCCACCGCACTATCGGACATGGTGGCTGCAACCCGCAAGCGATCGATCTCCTCGCTCGACTTGACCAGGCGAAGGCGCGTGTACTCGTCGTCGAGCGACACCATCTCACCTGTCGACTCCGCCAATCGCTGGTAGGCGCGATGCCGTAGCGGCCCGATGACCCCCACTCGTTGCCCTTGCCCCAGACGGGCACTGATCAGATCTGTGAGGGTGGCGATGGTCGAGGGACCGCCCCAGCGGACGTCCGCTTCTGCGGCCAATGTCCGGGCATTGGGCAAATGGTTGTAATGCTGGACGAGGAGGACATCACGCTCGCCGGGCGTCACCAGCAACGCCGCCTCGGTCGTCGCCGGCCATTCCGACAACCACTGCACCGCCGAGCCCACCTTCTCGGCGCCATAGGCGACGAGATGGTCGACACCCGCCTCGTCCATGATGCCGGTGACCGCCTGCCGTCGCGAGGCCAACTCGTCGGCGGAAAACCTGGGATACCCGTCAGCGGGGCTCATGTCGTGTGGTCGAGTCGCACTCGACGTTGTGGGCGGGCAGCTGGCATGGGGCGCAAGCCTACAAACGTTTGCGTGGGTCTGTGGTCAGCCGATAGGGTGACATGCCCCACAGGAGCTGCCTTGGCCCGTTTTGCCATCAAGACCCCGACCCATCACACCACCTGGGATCAGATGCTGGAGATCTGGACCGCGGCCGATCAGACCGACGTCTTCGAGTCGGCGTGGAACTTCGACCACTTCTACCCGATCCGGGGCGACCTGACAGGGCCCTGCCTGGAGGCTTGGGTCACCCTGTCCGCCCTGGCCCAGGCGACGACACGGATCAGGGTGGGCTCGATGGTCAACGGCATGCACTTCCGGCATCCGGCGGTGCTGGCCTCGATGGCGTCCTCCCTCGACATCATCTCCGGCGGGAGGCTGGAGCTCGGCCTCGGGGCCGGGTGGAACGAGCCAGAGGCCGGTGCCTACGGCATCCCCTTGGGAACCGTGGGCGAGCGCATGACCCGCTTCGAGGAGGGGACCGAGGTGATCCATCGTCTGCTCACCCAGGAGACCACCGACTTCGACGGGGAGTTCTACACCCTGCGCGAGGCGCGAAACGAGCCCAAGCCGATCCAGTCGCCCCGGCCCCCCATCGTGATCGGGGGACGCGGGGAGAAGCGGACCCTGCGGCTCGTCGCCCGATACGCCTCGATGTGGGATGCCATGTTCGCCGAGGACGAGCCCGATGAGTGGCAGCGATTGCACGAGGTGATGATCGGTCATTGCCTGGATATCGGGCGCGACCCGACTGAGGTCGCATGCTCCTCACATCTCAGGGTCGGACCGGACCCCGATCCCTCCGACGTTGCCGAGAGAAGCGCACGCTTGTTCGCCCGCGGGATCGACGTGGTGATCCTGGGCCTGACCAGTGCCCACGACGGCGCAACCGTCGAGGCCTTGGCTTCCGCCTTGGTCGAAGTCGACTGAGCACACTGGCGATTCCCGTATGACTGCGGGAGTGTGGTGGGCGCTGGTGGCGGCTCTGGGTTTCGGGCTGATCCAAGCCTCGAACCGCAAGGCGAACCAGATAGTCGACGCCTTTCGATC
>JBOGEU010000715.1:0-1478 GCA_050741995.1 Acidimicrobiia bacterium
AGCTGTCTCGATGCGTCGATGGCAAGCCCGGCGACGTCGGCCGCCGCCGTCCGGTGCGCCGAGTCGGATGCCGGGAGATCGGCCGAGGCGGCGAACACCGCCCTCGCCGCTTCGCCAATGTCGAAGAAAGCACTGGTTCTCGACACCGCCTCGGGGAGCCGCTCGTCGTCGAGCTCCGCGATGAGTGGCGTCGCCTGATCGAATGTCACGGCGAGCGTCGTCGCCTCGGCCTCCAAGCCGGCCAGAGCGGCAGCCACGGTGGCGTCCGACCGGGCGAACAGCCAAAACGCGCCGAGGGCGAGAGCAACGGCAACAATCATCACGGAGACGAGGACGGACCAGCGAAAACGTGTCCCCAGCTTTTTCGAGCTGAACTGGTGTGGCACCCAATCCACGAGTGACGGCGCATGCAGCTCCGTCGAGTCCCACATGTCCCTGACCAGCTCACCGGTCGGCTCGACATGACGGGTGTGCCTTCCAACCGGGACTTCCACGAGCTCGGTGGTCTGGACCAACACTTCTGAGGTGTCGACGGGGAGGTAGGCCTTGGGACTGGTCGTCCAACTGGCCGGAGGGGGGTCGATGAACCCGAGTGATTCCATAGACGAGAGACGCATCAGGCGTCGCCGGGCATGAGATGTCGCAGTCACAGGACACACTCGCTTACAGTCGTCAGGTCATCCCGCCCGATGCCCCGTGACACCGATATGCAGGCTAATTTCGTCAGACTCGATCCGGAAGTGGAAATACCCACAGCAGCACATATCGGCGATGCCGCAGTCGACCTTCAGACAAGAACCGATTTTTCATTGGACCCCGGTGCCCGGGCATCGGTGCCGACAGGTCTGGCGATTGCCATCCCGGAGGGCTACGCGGGGCTCGTTTTGCCCCGGAGCGGTCACGCTCTCCGCTCCGGCGTGTCCGTGGTCAACGGGCCGGGGCTCATCGACTCTGGATACCGCGGAGAGGTCTCCGTGATACTCATCAATCACGGCTCGGAGCCGGTGTCGTTCAGCAAAGGTGAGCGGATCGCACAACTCGCCGTTGTGCCGGTTGCATCCGTCGAGTGGCTCGAGTTGGAGACGCTGGACGAGACGGAACGGGGCCCGGATGGCTTCGGGTCGACTGGTTCGTGACCCTTTTGGTTGGCTTAGGGGTCCGGTTACAATCCCGTCCCGTGCGGAAGTAGCTCAGTTGGCTAGAGCGCAACCTTGCCAAGGTTGAGGTCGCGGGTTCGAATCCCGTCTTCCGCTCCACGATCAATACGTGCAAACCGCGCCGAAAGGCTGGATATCGTGTTGATCGAGTTCGTCGGCAACGGCGAGCGCCGGCGACGTGGCCGAGTGGTTAGGCGCGGGTCTGCAAAACCCGTCACACCGGTTCGATTCCGGTCGTCGCCTCGGGCCCTTAGCTCAGCCTGGCTAGAGCGCTTGCTCGACACGCAAGAGGTCACTGGTTCAAGTCCAGTAGGGCCCACC
>JBOGEU010000716.1:0-9154 GCA_050741995.1 Acidimicrobiia bacterium
CCGCGATCGAGCCCGGCGATGGCCCACTCGACGGCCTCACGGGATGCTTCGAGATCGAGGTCGCCGGCGTATGCCGCCCGGATCGTCTCTTGATGGGACAAGTCGCAACCTCACTCGGTTCTAGTGCAGCGGCAGCGTAATTGCATTCAGCCCTGGCTACGGTGTCCAACTGATGTCATACCGGCTGATCTACATAGGGCTCGGCCTCGTGGCCGTCGCTGCGATTGCCTTCGGTCTCGCCCTCGGCGGCGGTGGCGACGAGTTGGTGCTGCCCGAGCAGATCGAAGCCATCTCCCCACAGCCGGGGGACCTGGTGCCGCCTCAGGCGACCATCGAGGTCGACCTCCCTGTCGGGTATTCGGCTGCCATCTACATCGACGAGTGGCTCATCGAGGATGCGGTGTTCGTCGAGGGAACCGGGGTGTATCGATGGGCCCCGTCCCCGTCCAACCCGACCATCGATCGCTGGACCCCCGGTGAGCACATGGTGCGGGTGGTTTGGGACACGGTTGACGGCCTGCCGGACCCTGGGGAGTTCTCCTGGACCTTTCGCGTCGGCTGACTCACCCGGCTGCGGTGATCGGCGAGCCGGTTGCGACACGGGCGATCCGGGCCCGGCTGGCAGCCGTGGCCGGGATCAGGAAGTAGAAGCACGATCCGCCCAGGAGCTCGGATCGCCGGTAGCTGGCGAATCCCCCATGGGCTTTCGCCACCTCCGCCACCACTGCCAATCCGATGCCGGAGCCCGGAACCCTGCTGTCGAGGTTGCGCGGGCCGCGCTCGAAACGGTCCCAGATGACGATCTCGTACTTGATCGGTACCCCCTCGCCGTCGTCGTGGACCTCGATCACGACATTCTCCCCGGCGATCAGGCCGCGGATCATGACGGTCCTGCCCCCGTACTTGATCGCGTTGGCCAGCAGGTTGGCGACGGCCTGCTGAATCCGGTCACCGTCGACTTCGACCGCGATCGACGGCACTTCGACGATCGTGCCCTCGCCCCCCTGAACATGGCCGACGGCGGAGCGGACCAGGGCATCGAGCTCGTGGGGCGACGGCTCTATCTGAAGCGTCTCGTTGTTGTCCCGTGCCAGCAAGATCAGGTCGGTGACGATGCGGCTCATGTAGCGAGCTTGGTCGGTCACGATGTCGAGGAACTCCTCCCGCTCTCCCCGGGTGAGGTTCTCGCCCTGGCTCCGCAACATCTCGAGCATCCCCACCATCGGGGTCAGCGGGGTGCGCAACTCGTGCGATATCGACGAGACCAGCTTTTGCCGGTCGTCGTCGACCTGGAAGCGGTACTCCCTGATCGCCACCGATTGCCGGGCAAAGGTGAGCAAGGCCACCAGCACCGTGCCCAGCGCCAGCAGTGACACGTTCTCCGCCTCGGAGCGGACGGCATGGAAAATCAGCCCTCCGACCATTACCACCGCTGCCCCGTAGGGAGCAACCAGTGAGGCCCAACCCGCGGGCCGATCGGCGTACTCCTGCAATTCGGGTCGTTGCTCGACGATCGAGGCAGTGGCCAGTAAGAAACCTCCGACCAGCACGTTCAGCGCATACAGAGGACGGGCCGCGGCGAACAACTCCCCGACACCACTCGATGCGTACGAGATGTCGGCCACCGTCTGGCCGATCAGCGCCAACGACACCAGCAGGAGCCGCCGATCGAATCGGAACGTGGACCGACGCAGGGACAGCATCAGCAGGCTGATCAGGATGGCCACGTCGAGAATGGGATAGGCCATGGCGATCACCCGCTCGGTCACCGGTGCCGCCTGCAGTTGGTGGAGATAATCGCCGAGGAACCAGACCCAGGACACCGTGGCCAGCGCCACCGCCCCCACCAGCCCGTCCACCAGCCCAAGCACCCGCACCGACCACCTCCCCTCGGCGTGGGGCATGGCGACGATGCTCGAGGCGAGCAACAGATAGGAGCAAATGAAAAAGCCGTCGAGCAGCCCAAAAGCGGGCAACACGACCCCCGCGGTGTTGAGGGCGGCGATCAGTATCACCCCGGTCGCGGCCGAGAGGCAGGCCACGCCGATCCCGGACCACGCCAACCGCTCCCGTCCGTCGAGCATGGCCGCCCGACGAAGGAACACGACCCCGGCAGACGCGAACAGGAGGACGATGCCGATAGCCCCTGAGATGTCCGCCGTGTCAGGGAACGCCAGCGTGGCGACGAGGCAGCACAGACCGACCACCAGGATCCACGAGATGGACCGGTGCGCTCCGGCCCAGCGCGCCAAAGAGCGCAAGGTCGTCTTGGGGTTCGCCGGAATCACTGGTTCTAATCGGCAAAACCGGCCCCGGTCTGAAGACCGGTGCCGGGGCGGATGTACTAGTTCCCCAGGACCGACAGCCCCTGGTCGAGGAGCTTCTCGAAGGTGTCCCCGTCGATGATCGGCACCCCAAACTCCTCGGCCTTGCTCGTCTTCGAGGCACCAGGTGCGTCGCCCACGATGAGGGCGGTGGTCTTCGAGGAAACGGAGCCGGTCGCCTTTCCCCCACGCTGTTCGATGGCTGTCTGCGCCTCTTCACGGGTGAATCCCTCGACCGTGCCCGAGACGACGAATGTCGCCCCGGCGAGCAAATCGCCGGCAATGCCCTCCTCGACCTCTTCAGTCAGGCGAACTCCGGCGGCGCCCAGCTTGGCCACCAGATCGCGATTCACCGGGTCGGCCGCCCATTCCGCCACCCCACGGGCGATGGTGGGGCCGATGCCCTCTACTTCAGAGATCTCATCCTCGCCGGCGGCCATCAGGGCAGGCAAACCCTGGAAATAGTGGACCAGGGTCCGGGCGATGGTCGATCCCACATGCCTGATCCCGAGTGCGGTGAGCAGCCGGGCAACGGGGCGGTCCTTGGCCGACTCGATGGCCGCCCTCAGGTTGCTGACCGAGATCTCACCCCAGCCCTCGCGTCCCATTAGTTGTTCGACGTCGAAGGTGAAGATGTCGGCGGGGTCGTTGATCAACCCCTCGGCGAGGAGGAGATCGATGGTCTTGTAGCCCATGTGCTCGATGTCCATCCCGCCCCGCGAGGCGAAATGGGCCAACCACTCGCGGAGCCGGGAAGGACACTCGAAGCCACCGGTGCACCGTGCGACAGCCTCGCCTTCTGCCCGCACGATCGGGTTCCCGCAGAATGGGCACCGGGCAGGCATCGACCACACCCTCTCCTTTCCGGAGCGGGCGGCGACCACAGGGCCGACGACCTCGGGGATGACGTCGCCCGCTCTGCGCACGATGACCTGGTCGCCGATGCGCACGTCCTTGAGGGCCACCTGGTCGGCGTTGTGCAGGGTGGCCATCCCGACGTTGGCTCCGCCGACGAACACCGGTTCCAAGACGGCGAAGGGGGTGGCCGCCCCGGTGCGGCCAATGTTGATCGGTATGTCCCTGAGGAGAGTCACCTGCTCCTCGGGAGGGAACTTGTAGGCGATCGCCCAGCGAGGAGCCCGCGAGGTGAAGCCGAGTGCCTCCTGGTCGGCGAGGGCGTTGACCTTGATCACCACCCCGTCGGTCTGATACCCGATCTCGTGGCGCCCCTTCTCCGCCCTGGCCACGAAGTCGAGCACCTCGTCGATGGTCTCCAGCTTCTCGCTGGCCGGGTTGGTCCTGAACCCGACTTCCCGGAGATATTGCATGGTGTCGGCGTGGGTCTCGAACTCCGGCCCCTCTTCGACCAGACCCAGCTGGTAGACCCAGATCGCCAGGTTACGGGAGACGGTGATCCTCGGGTCCTTCTGCCGGACCGACCCGGCGGCGGCATTGCGGGGGTTGGTGAATATGCGCTCCCCGGCCTCTGCCTGGCGACGGTTCAACTCCTCGAATGCCGACTCCGGCATGTAGACCTCGCCCCGGACCTCCAGCCTCGACGGCAGCGAGTCACCCAGAAGCCGGAGCGGCACCGACTTGAGAGTGCGCAGGTTGGCGGTGATGTCCTCACCCGTGACACCGTCCCCCCGTGTCGCACCGGTGACCAAGACTCCGTCCTGGTAGGTGAGCACCACCGCCAGGCCGTCGATCTTGAGCTCGGCCACGTATCCGTTCGGTGCTCTCCCCAGCTGCCGCTCCATGCGTAGCTCCCAGGCGAGCAGCATCTGGGCAGAGTCGGCATTGTCGAGGGAGAACATCGGCCGCAGGTGACGGATCGGCTTGAAAAGATCGCCCACCGGCGCCCCCACCCTCTGGGTCGGGCTGTCGGCGGTGATCAGCTCCGGGTTCGCCTCCTCGAGACGGCGCAGCTCAGCGATCAGGGCGTCGAACTGGGCGTCGGAGATGGTCGGGTCGTCGAGCACGTGATAGCGATACAGATGCTCGTTGACCTGGGAGCGGAGCTCCTCGACCCGGATGGCGACATCGGTCATCGGATTCGACGTTACAAGACCGATGTCATACGAAGGTTCCGGCGATCAGGGCGCCGCCCAACACCCGGTCGTCGTCGTAGAAGGCCACGGTTTGTCCCGGCGACACCGCCTCCTGGGGGTCCGAGAAGAGGAGTCGATCGTGGTGGAGGGTGGCAGGCACCGGCTCGCCGTGAGCCCGGTACTGAGCCAGGACCCGGCCGGTTGCCGGCACCCCGTCCGTCCACGTGGCCTGCCCCAGCTCGACACTGGCAACCGCAAGCTCCTCGCGGCCTCCCAACACCACGGTGGCGGTGCCGGGATCGATGCGGACGACGAACCTAGGCCGACCCACGGCGACACCGAGGCCCCGACGCTGCCCGACGGTGAACCCGATGATCCCGTCGTGACGTGCGATCTCGACCCCGTCGCCGGACACCCCCGGCCCCGGCTCGAAGACCTCGGGCGCCGTGTCGCGGAGAAAGCTCCGGTAGTCCCTCTGCCCGACGAAGCAGATGTCCATCGACTCCGGCTTGGCCGCGGTGCGCAGTCCCATGTCGGAAGCGACTGCCCTGACCCCGGCCTTGGTCATCTCGCCGACGGGAAACCTCGTCTTCGACAGCTGGGAATGGGTGAGCATCGATAGGACGTAGGACTGGTCCTTGGCCCTGTCCTCTCCACGATGGAGGCTCCACGTCCCGCTCTCGAGACGGGTCCGTGCGTGGTGCCCGGTGACCAGGATCTCGCAATCGAAGTCGTCGAGGCTGTTGAGGAGCCGGTCGAACTTGACGGTCCGGTTGCACTCGATGCAAGGGTTCGGAGTGCGGCCCGAGGCATAGTCGCGGACGAACCCCTCGACCACGCCGTCCCGGAAGTCGTTGGTGTAGTCGAGCACGTAATACGGGATGTCGAGCTGCGCCGCCACCCGCCGAGCGTCCTCGGCGTCGGAGACCGTGCAGCAACCGGCCGTGGGCGCCTCGCCGTTGGGACCGGACCAGAGCTTGAGCGTGACCCCGACCACCTCATGACCGGCCGTCTTCATCAGGGCGGCGGCCACCGAGGAGTCGACACCTCCCGACATCGCGACCAGGGCCCTCATCGCAGCTCCTCGGCCAAAGCGATCACGATGTCGGCGGCTTCGATCGCCTCGTCGAGCGTGCTGTTCCACCCGAAGCTGAAACGGACGCACTCCCGTGCCTGTTCGGCTCCGAGCCCCATGGCCTCGAGGACATGGGACACCCGGGCTGCACCGGACTGGCACGCCGACCCCGCAGACGCGGCGACACCCGCCCGGTCGAGACGCATCAGGAGCGCCTCATTGCGGACGCCCGGGAACCTCACATTCAGGTGATGCGACGAGCGCTTGGCCTCGGGTGTGTTGACCACCAGATCGGGCACCCCGGCCCCCAGCCGCTTCTCGAAGTCGTCGCGGATCTGCCCGACATCATCACGGAAGCGAGGCTTGTCGCCGGCCGCCGCCTCCATGGCGGCAGCCAGTCCGACTGCCCCGGCGACATCGTGGGTCCCCGAGCGGCGCCCCAGCTCCTGGCCGCCACCGTGGAGGATCGGCTCCAGGGGCGTGCCCTCGCGGACATAGAGGATGCCGGTGCCCTTGGGCCCGCCGAACTTGTGCCCGGTGATGGTGAGCAGGTTCACGCCGAGGGCATCGACGTCGAGATCCTCGGAGGAGAATGCCTGCACCGCGTCGGAATGCATGAGGACCTCGGGCTGCTGCTCCCTCACCGTGGACGCAATCAGGGGAAGGTCCTGGATCACACCCGTCTCGTTGTTCACGCACATCACCGAGACCACGGCCGTGTTGGCATCGACGGCATCGACCAGGCCCTCGAGATCGGCCGCTCCGTGGCGGTCGACCCCGACCACCGCGGTCGGGAAGCCGAGCCTGCGAAGGAAATCGGTGGTCTCGAGGACTGCCTCGTGCTCGGTGGCCACGGTGACGACTCCCCGCCGCGGGTGGCCGCTCAACGCCGCCCCCTTGATGGCGAGGTTGTCGGATTCGGTCCCCCCGGAGGTGAAGACGATCTCCTTGGGGCCGGCGCCGAGGATGGACGCTATGCGCTCCCTGGCCTCTTCCAACGCGTTCTTGGCGCGTCGAGAGACATCATGGACTCCCGACGAGTTCCCGAAGACATCGTCGGCATAGGGGGCCATCGCGTCCCAGACTCCGGGACGCATCGGCGATGTGGCGGCATGGTCGAGATAGATCACGTCGGCTCAATTGTCGCAGGACGCGAGGACTGTCACGATCAGACCCATGACCGAGACGCACAAGTCGGCGACGAACGCTCCGCTCCGACTCGTCGTGGTGCTCGACGCCTCACCGGCGCGAGTCTGGGCCGAGCTGGCCGACCTCCGGTCGCATGCCGAGTGGATGGGTGACGCCGGAACGGTCGAGCTCGTCACCGATCGCACTCAGGGCGTGGGGACACAGATGCGGGTCCCGACCCGCGTCGGGCCCCTTCGCGTCACCGACCTGATGACCGTGGTGGAGTGGGATGAGGGGCGAGTGATAGGGGTGGAGCACATGGGGGCGGTGTCGGGCGTGGGGCGATTCGAGATACGGCCATCCGGCTCCGGCACCGAGCTCACCTGGACCGAGACCCTGACCTTTCCATGGTGGCTTGGCGCTCGATTGGGCGCCAGGGTGGCCCGCCCCCTGCTGCGGCGTATCTGGGGGAAGAACCTGGAGCGGCTCCGACACCGTGTCGAGGGTCAGCGACCCTCGAACTCGGCCTGACGCTTGGCGAGGAAGGCGGCGACCCCCTCCCGAGCGTCCTCGGTCTTGAACGATTCGTTGAAGGCGTCCCGCTCGACGAGGACACCCTCCGCCACCGGGAGGCCGAAGCCTCCGTTGAGCGCCCGCTTGGCGGCGGCGATGGCGCGTGTCGGCTTGGTCGCCCACTCCCCGGCCGCAGCCATGGTGGCCTCCAGCAGTTCGCGTGCCGGGAAGACAGCGTCGGCGAGCCCAATCGTCAACGCCTCTTCCGGTTCGACCTGACGACCGCTGAGGATCATCTCCTTGCCCCGCTGATAGCCGACGAGTCGAGCCAGCCTCTGGGTGCCCCCGGCCCCGGGAATCAGACCGAGCAGGATCTCCGGCTGGCCGACCCGGGCGTCATCGGCGAGATATCGAAAGTCGGCTCCCATCGCCAACTCCAGCCCTCCTCCGAGCGCAAAGCCGTGGACCGCGGCGAACGTCGGCTTCTCGAGGGATTCGAGCAACGCAATCGTCTCCTGCAAGGTCCAGGCGGTCCGCTCCTCTATCCCCGCATCAAAGGTCGCCTGAAACCCTCTGATATCGGCACCGGCGGCGAAGTGGGGCTGACCGCTCACGACCACGGATCGGATCGCGGGATTGGCGCATTCCTCGAAGGCCTGCTTCATCTCGAGGGCCACATCCTCGGCCAGGGCGTTCACCGGGGGGCGATCGATACGGACCAGGGCGACGGCGGCCTCAACCGTGAGTTCGACGAATTCCATGAAACGAGGCTATACGTCGGTCCAGGCGAACTCAGAAACGCCGCTCAGCGTGGTGCGATGCGACGCCCCACGGTCAGGGTCTCGAGCAGATCGGGGTCGAGTTCGTTGTAGACCGAGTCGGCCAGGGTCCCTGTGGCGTCGAGGACCTTGGAGAAGAAGCTGCGGGCGGCGGCGGCAAGGATCACGTCGAATATCTCGCGATCGGTGAGGCCGGCCGACCGCAGCAGCTCGATGTCAGCCGCGGTCACCGTGGTCGCATCGTCGACGACCCTCTCCGCAAGCTCCACGATCAGCCTGTCGACCTCGTCGAGTACCGACCCGGCCGCCCCCTCGACGATCTTCCGGAGGTCCGACGACTCGAAGAACTTGTCGTTCAGGGTCTTGCCGTGCGCCAATGAGCAATAGCTCGACCGCAAGCGGGCTGCGGCGCCAACCGTGGCCAACTCGTAACGTCGCTCGTCCATCGGCTTGGCGATGGCTGCGATCAGATGCCGCCAGGCTTCGTAGGCACCGGGATGGAGGGAGAAGGTCCTGGTGTAGTTGGGGAGATAGCCCATGCGCTCGATGTCTCGCTCGTAGATGACGGCCACCTCGCCGCCGGCGGCCTCCTCATCGACTGCTTGCAAGAAGGACATACACAACTCCTCTCATGATGTGACTCCAGGCAGGTCGCGCATCCGGGGATGCTTTCTCGCTTCGACAGCCCGGATCCTCATCCGGGCGTCGACCACGACCACACCAGCGCCCGGCTCCAGCACCTTGACCGGATTGAGATCCATCTCCAGCAACTCGGGTACCGCGCGGACGAGACCGGACACCGCGAGAAGTGCCTGCTCGAGGGCTTCGACATCGCCCTTTGGCTGATTGCGGTAGCCGTCGAGGAGCCTCGCCCCCTTGATCTCCCTGACCATCTCGGCGGCATCGACATCGGTGAGGGGATGGATGCGGAAGGCCACGTCCTGTAGCAACTCGACGTAGATGCCACCCAGCCCGAACACCACCAGGGGGCCGAAGTTCGGGTCATGGGTCATCCCGATCAGCACCTCGTGACCGCCGAGGACGAACTCTTGGACCAGGACCCCGGTGGCGTCGTCGACCGCCCTGGTCACCCTGTTGTAAGCATCCTTCACCTCGCGGTCGCCCCGGACGTCGAGCGCGACCCCGCCCACATCCGACTTGTGCAAGGCCGACTCCGAGATCACCTTGAGCACGACCGCGCTCCCGAAGTCGGCCGCCTCAGTCACCGCCTCCTTGGCCGAAGTGACCACCGATGAGCGGGGGACACGCAGCCCCACCGTATCC
>JBOGEU010000717.1:0-2663 GCA_050741995.1 Acidimicrobiia bacterium
GTGGCCCACCGATCTCGGTGACCTATCAGCTCGCCGACGACGCCGGCGACCTCACCGCCGCTCTCAGCGCCCTACGGGCGTGGGCGACGACCAAATCCAGCTGATCTCTCGGCGGCGGCAGGGACCGTCGACCCGCTGACATCGAGCCTGCGCACGGGCGCTGACACAGATCTGCACAAGCCCGCTGTCATTTCACCCGCGGCATGACACTCGTCCCGAATAACACCGCATATGGGCCGCCACCTCAGCGTCCCTGGGCGGTAAGGGCTCACCGCGAAGTTGATTGAGCGACAGGGTGCAGCGTGTAGTTCCAGTCGCCGTGCCAGTCGTGGCGGGTGAGGGGCAACGCGGGAATCTCGGCGTCGCTGATCTTGACGCCGACGGGATACCACTCGGTGTCGCGTTCGGCTTTGATGCGCAGGCCCTTGGTCGTCGTGGTGGCGCCGATGAGCTCGACGATCGTCCGGTAGGACGTGAGCGGCCGTCCCCGCCAGTTCATAGAGATGAAGCTGAACATGCGGTGCTCGATCTTGTTCCACTTCGAGGTTCCCGGGGGGTAGTGGATGACGGTGATGGTCAGGCCGGTCTCGGCCGCCAGCTTCGCCAGCTCGACCTTCCAGGCCCTGACCCGGTAGCCGTTGGACCCGCCGGCATCGGCGGTGATGAGCAACCGGGTGGCGGCGGGGAACCGGGCCGAGCCCATCTGACGCCACCACCTCCGGATGGACTCGACCGCGAACTCGGCGGTATCCGCGGTGTCACCCACCGACACCCAGCCCTCGTCGTTGACCGTGTCATAGATGCCATAGGGGATGGCCCGGCCCAGCTCGGGGTCGACAAAGTCATGCGTGCTCACCCGCTCGGGCTCGCCGGCGGGCTGGTACTCGGTGCCCTTGTTGGCGAACTCGCCCACCAGCTCCTTCTTCTTGGTGTCCACGCTGACCACCGGCTGGCCCTCCGCGACGAAGCCCGAGGCGGTGTCGTTCAGGTAGCGGAACTGGCCGTCACGGTCGGGATGGGCGGTGCCTTCCTTCTGCTTGGCCGGGGCCTGCAGGCTGTAGCCGAGTCGCTTGAGCAGCCGGCCCACCGTGTCGTCGGAGACTCGGAAGCACTGGCGCACCAGGTCCTTGGCCAGGTGCGCGGTGGACTTGGATGTCCACCGCAGCAACGACATCGGGTTGCCCCGGGTCTCGGGATTCACCAGCTCATCGAGGGCTTCGAGCAGGCCGGGTTGGAGCTGCGTCAGCGGCTTGGCCCCGGCGCCCGGCTCCCGGAGTCGAGACGAGGGCTCGATGCCAGCCTCGACTTCGGACTGGGCCTTGATCACCGTGTTGCGGCTCATGCCCGACGCCGTCGCCACCGCCGTCTTGCCTCCATGGCCGAGCATCTCCGACATCGCTCCGGCCACCACCCGACGCTGGCGCTCGTCCAGATGGGGCAGTGCTACGCCGAAGAATCGCGCGAGCCCCTCCCGGGTGACCTCCACATGCTCAGACTACCCCGCGCGTACTATTCCGCGGTGGACGCTAAACGGCGGACAGGTTCTCGTCCCGGCAGGCGGACGCTACGGCTGACGTCAGACATCTCCTGCGCCAACAGCACATCTCGACAGTCGAGGAATGCTGCAGACGTTTCGACCGCACCGCCGTCATTAGACTGCCCCTGGCGAGCCACCGTCGGGAGGAATGTGTCTGCGCCATCGGCGGACAATCGGGTCGAGGACCTCCACTCCGAGCGGCGGCGCGTGCTCGAGGGCTCGGGGCTGGAGACCGAGGAGGCATCCGACTTCCTCGCCGGTCTCGACCGCCTGCGCTTCGCATCCGTCCTTCTTGCCGCTGGCGCATCCCGCCCGCGCATCCAACCCCGGGGCGGCTTCCCGTCCTTCGACAAGCAGCGCGCCCTTATCCTCGCCCTGGACAGTGCCGGCGCCGACTTCGTACCGCTGACCATCGACAGCTACACCCGCCAGAACGACCACGCCGGGGCCGCCAAGCTCCTCGAGCAGGGCAAGCGGGACGGACAGGACCTGCTCAACGGCTATCCCCTCGTCGCCCACGGCCACCTGCGGAGCAGGGATCTGTTCGATGGCGTCGACCGGCCGGTCAGCCTGCGCCATGGCACTCCCGACGCCCGACTCCTCGTCGAGGTGGCGTTGGCCTCGGGCGTCACCGAGATCGAAGGCGGCGGGATCAGCTACACGCTGCCCTACAGCCGTGACTTCCCTCTCGACCGTGCGCTGCTCTTCTGGCAGTACGTCGACCGGGTCTGCGCCGCCAGCGGCGGCCTCGATGCGCCGGTGCACAGGGAGTCGTTCGGGGTCCTGACGGCGACCATGGTCCCTCCGGTGATCGTCATCGTGGTACAGCTCTGTGAGTTGCTGCTGGCCGCCGAGCAAGGGGTGACATCGTTCTCGGTCAGCTTCGGCCAGACCGGCAGCCTCGAGCAGGATCTGGCCGTAGCCGCCGTGCTACGCGAGAAGTCGACCGAGGTGCTCGACCGATTCGGCTTCGAAGGGGTACGGGTGAGGCTGGCGTACCATCAGTGGATGGGGGCCTTTCCGGCCGACCGCGACCTGGCGTCCCATGCCATCGCTGCGTCCTCCGTCGGAGCCGCGCTGAGCGGGGCCGACAAGGTGGTCGTCAAGACGCGCGATGAGGCATTCG
>JBOGEU010000718.1:0-1067 GCA_050741995.1 Acidimicrobiia bacterium
GCCAAAGCCACCGCCTCGGTGACCTGGATCCGTCCCGGCGGGCACATGGTCTCCATCCGGCTTGCGAGATTGACGGTGTGGCCCCAGAGGTCGTAGGAGAAGCGGGCAGCGCCGACCACCCCGGCCACCAAGGGCCCGGTGTGGAGGCCGATACGGAGCTGAAACGACGAACCCAGCTCCCGGTTGATCTCCGGCATCGCCTCCTGCATGCGCAGGGCCAGATCACACATGACCGCGGCATGATCGGGGCGGGGGTTGGGGCACCCGGCCACGGCGAGATACCCATCACCCATGGTCTTGATCTTCTCGGCGCCACAGGACCCGGCCAGGGCGTCGAAGCGGGAGAAGACGTGGTTGAGCTCGCTGACGACCTGCTCGGGGGCGGCCCGGGTGGTGTGGTCGGTGAACCCGACCAGGTCGGCGAAAGACACGGTGCAACTGTCGTGGGCGTCGGCGATGATGCCGGGGCTTCGCTTGAGCCGCTCGGCGATGACCCGGGGAAGGACGTTGAGGAGCAGACCCTCGGAGCGGGCCCGTTCACCGATGACCTGGCTCATGAGTGAGATGACGATCGGGACCATGATCAGGACGCTGAGCACGAACACATCGACCGCCATGCCCACCGAGACCGCCAGTGCCGGTTGGCTGCGCCGGGCTTGGAGGGTGGGCTCGAGGAAGGCGAAGACGACGGCGGCGACGACGTAGGCCCCGGCGATGATGGTCCCCGGTCGTCGCCCCAGGAAGAGGGCCGCGATCACCGAGACGATGATCCCCCAGAACAGGGTGGCGCCGGACCAGACGAACCCGCCGAGCATGACATGGGCGGCAATGTTCTGCACCAGGCTGGGCCAGAGCACCCCGTGGATGTAGAGAGCGGCCCGCCCGGTCACGATGAAGACGACGACCGCCAGCAGGTAGGTGATTCCGAGGGCGACCACCGTCCAACCCACAGCCGTCTCGCCGTTGACGAAGAGCAGCGTGGCGAGGATCACACTGTTGGCGATGACGGAGGCCCCGTTGATCTGGGGAAGCCGGATCATCTTCACCGGGTGCTCGAGGAACACCGC
>JBOGEU010000719.1:0-3840 GCA_050741995.1 Acidimicrobiia bacterium
ACATTGAGCTCCTCACGACCGGTAGCGGTCGTCGTCGTCGTGATCGCCCTCTTCGTGATCCTCTTCGCATGGCGCGGCAGCTCGCTGGATCCCCCACTCGAGGGGGTCGAGCCACCTGCCTCCACCACGAGCGCATCCGTTACCGGGAAGGCGGGCTATGTCGTCACGAACCGCGGCGCCCTCCTCTCCGCAGGACCGGCTGGGCAGGGGGTGGCCGTGGCCGGGGGCATCATCCTCCCCGTGCTCGAGGAGGACAGTGGCGGGTATCAGGTGCTCGACTCGTGCAACCGCGAGGGATGGTTACCTGCGGGAGGCGTCGAAGTGGGCCTGGTCCCCATCAACCGGACCACGAGAATGGAGGACTCCGTGTTCGTGATCGACCCCGGTCACGGGCTCCCCGACCTGGGAGCGGTGGGGCCGAGCGGTCTCACCGAAGCCGAGGTCAACCTGGATGTGTCTACGCGGATCGTCGAGCTCCTTCGCTCCTCGCACGACATCGATTCGGTGACCGGTGCCGTCACAGACGGTGACACCGTCCCTGCGGTGGCAACAGCAATCCTCACCCGCTCCCCCGACGGCCCCAATGGCGGCGACTACGAGTTGGGCCTGACCTTCCGGGCGACATTGGGCAACTCCGTCGAGGCCACGGCGCTGATCTCGATACATCACAACACCCAGCCCATTTTGGACCTCGACCATCCCGGGAGCTCGGCGTTCGTGTCGGTCAACAATCCCGAGTCCCCCCGTCTCGGCGGGCTGATCGTCGATGAGCTGCGAACCGCCTTCGCCCGCTTCGACGCCGACTGGGTGGGCGGACGGGGCGAAGGGCTCGCCGCCAGGATCGGTGACAACGGGAACGACTACTACTCGGTGCTCGAGCAATCCGAGGTGACGGCGGTGATAGTCGAGGGGGCCTATATCTCGAACCCGTCAGAGGAAGCCCTGATCATGACCGACGAGTTCCGCCAGGCTTACGCCGACGGCGTCTATCGGGCGATAGTCCGCTTCGTCACCACAGACGACAACCCGATCCCCGCACCCGAGCCCGAGCGGTTCGACGTCGACAGTCCCCCACGCTCGATGGACGACTGTGTCGTCCCCATGCCCTGAGCCTGCCCGATTGGGAGGTTTCGCGACCTCTTGACTACGGTATCGCCTTCGTGACGAGCTTCTACTCCTCCATGGGTATGTGTCGACACTCTCGGGTGACCCGCCCGGGTGTTGACGCTCGTCGTTCGCACTCCTAGACGCCACCACCCGAGAGCTGCCTCCGGCGTCTGCAGTACCTCTGCCATCTCCAAAGGAGTGCATCATGAAACCTCTCGATGCCGACACCAACGTCGGCCTCTCTCAACTCAATTCGAAGCGGCCCGTCAGGTCGGCCCGCCGGCTCCGAATCGCAGCCTCCCTCCTTGCCCTCATCCTGGTGATCGCAGCCTGCGGCGAAAGCGAGAGCGGCGAAGCGGTGGAGGAGATAACCGTCGACTGGGCCTACTACAACCCGGTCAGCCTCGTGCTCAGGGACAAGGGCTGGCTCGAAGAAGAGCTGGAGGGGATCGAAGTCAATTGGGTGCAGTCGGCCGGGAGCAACAAGGCGCTCGAGTTCCTCAGCGCCCGAAGCATCCAGTTCGGCTCGTCGGCCGGGGCCGCGGCCCTGCTGGCCAAGATCAACGGGAGCCCGATCAAGGTCGTGTATGCCTACTCCCAGCCGGAGTGGACGGCCCTGGTCACCAACGGCGGCAGCGGGATCACCGAGGTCGAGGACCTGGTGGGGAAGAAGGTGGCCGTGACCCGTGGCACCGACCCCCACATCTTCCTGGTCCGGGCTCTGGCCGATCACGGGTTGTCCGAGGACGACATCGAGGCGGTCTTGCTGCAGCATGCCGATGGGCGCAACGCCCTCATCGACGGCTCCGTCGACGCATGGGCAGGACTGGACCCGATGATGGCCGAGGCAGAGCTGGAGCAGGGGGCCAACCTGTTCTACAGGGCGCCCGAGCTCAACACCTGGGGCGTCCTCAACGTCGACGAGGAGTTCGCAACGGCTCACCCCGAGATCGTCGAGGCGGTGATCGACGCCTACGAGCGGGGCCGGATCTGGTCGCTGGAGAACCCGGACGAGCTCGCCGCCATCCTCGCCGAGGCGGCAGGGCTGAGCGACGAGGTCGCCCGACGCCAACTGGAGCGAACCGATCTGTCGACGCCGGCCATCGGCGACGTGCAGCGAGAGTCGATCCTCGGTGCGGGCATCGTCCTCCAGGAGTCGGGGGTGATCGACAGCGGAGTCGATGTCGCGGCCACGACAGACGAGCTGCTCGACGAGACATTCAGCGCCGGGCTGGGGGCGGGCGGATGACCAGGGTCGCAGTCGACTCGCCCCGGGACCAGGTCGATCCCGGGGCGACGGCCCCTGGTTCGACGAAGGCGGTAAGGAGAGCCCCGCGCTGGCTGCTCGGCCTGGGGTTCCCGGTGGCGGTCCTCGCGTTCTGGGAGTTGGGGGCCGCCACGGGCGTGATCTCGACCCGGCTCATACCGCCGCCATCGAGCATCGTGGCAACCCTCTACGACCTCGCGGCCGACGGGAACCTGGTGGGGCACGGTGTCACCACGACCTGGAGAGTTCTCGCCGGTTTCCTGCTCGGGGCCACGGTGGCGACGGCCCTCGGTGCGGCGGCCGGTGTCTCGGAGCGGTTCGAGGTCTTGTTCGACCCGACACTCCAGTCTCTGCGCAACATCCCGTCGATCGCCTGGACTCCCCTGTTCATCCTGTGGTTCGGGATTTTCGAGACCTCGAAGATCCTGATGATCGCCCTCGGGGTCTTCTTCCCTGTCTATCTGACACTCAGCGGCGCCATCGCATCGGTCGACCGAGGCCTGGTCGAGGTGGGACGGGCATACGGGTTCGGGAAGACGACCCTGATCCGGCGCATCCTCTTCCCGGCGTCGCTGCCCACCTACTGGATCGGGCTCAGAAACGGCCTGGGCTTGGGCTGGATGTTCGTCGTGGCCGCCGAGTTCCTCGGTGCGAGCCAGGGACTGGGGTACCTCCTGGTCGACGGTCAGCAGACCGGCCGACCCGCGGTGATCATCTCATCGATCGTCATGTTCGCCGTCCTCGGGAAGCTCACCGACCGGCTGCTGGCCGCGATCGGCGCCCGTCTCACCGGATGGCAGGATGGGTTCGTCCGGGTGGCAGGCGCGTGATCGGGCTCCATCAGGTGTCGAAGCGGTTCGACGGCGGCCTGCTCGCCGTCGACGATGTCGACTTGGAGGTGGGCGCCAGCGAGATCGTGGCTCTGATCGGTCCCAGCGGCTGCGGAAAGAGCACCATCCTTCGCCTGGTCGCGGGTCTCGAGAAGCCCTCGAGCGGGACGGTGGAGGTGGCCGGCCATCGGGTGAGCGGCCCCGACCGGTCGGTGGGGATCGTATTCCAGGAGCCACGTCTCATGCCGTGGCTCACGGTCGAGCGGAACGTCTCCTTTGGCCTGGATCAAGATGGATCGTCGAACGGAGTGGTGGCCGAAGCCTTGCAACGGGTCGGTCTCGACGCCTTTGCCAAGGCGTTGCCCCGTCAACTGTCAGGCGGCATGGCCCAGCGGACGGCCATCGCCCGGGCCCTGGTCACCAAGCCTCCGGTGCTCCTTCTCGACGAGCCGTTCAGCGCACTGGATGCCTTCACGCGGATCGACCTCCAGGAGCATCTGCTCGAGGTCTGGAGCTGGTATCGACCGACCATGTTCCTGGTCACCCACGACATCGACGAGGCTCTGACCGTGGCGGACCGGGTCATCGTCCTCAGCGGCCGGCCGGCGACGATCCAGTTCGAGATCGATGTCGCCC
>JBOGEU010000720.1:0-2806 GCA_050741995.1 Acidimicrobiia bacterium
AGCCTTTGACCGCGTTCACCGTGACCGCGCCATCGTCGTCGATGCGCGCCGTGCCGCCCGCCGCCGGGGCCAGCGCCCGCTGGACCACCACTGCCATGGGGAAGGAGCCGGGCTCGAGGCCCGCCGCCTCCAGGCGGCCGAGGGCGGCGACGGAGAAAGCAGACGCCCAGCATCCGACCACCGCCCGGGGCAACTCTGGCGGGACAAGGCCGACATAGGACGTGAACGCACCGGACCACTCTCCTGAGCTCTCCAAGGCGGTGGAGGATCGAGCGACCACCGCCGGGCCGACTCGAGCCCCGGCATCTACCAGCTCATCGGCCAGGGGAAGGGTTTGCTCCATGATCGCCAACCTGGCTCCGCCCGAGCCCCGCTTGGCGAGAGTGGCGGCACCCAGGCTCATGTGAAACCTCGACTCGGCGGCCTCGACCACGAATCCGGGAAGAACGGGAAGACCGGCACCCTGACCCCTTGCCAGCCACGCCGCCTTCGATCCGGCCCGATCCGGGTCGCGACTCGCCTCGGTGTCGAGGTCGATGATCACACGGTCAGCTGATCGAGATGATCTCGTGTTGCTTGTATGTCGAGACCATCTCAAAGCCGGTGTCGGTCACGTAGAGCATCTCTTCGAGCCGGACACCATGGTCGTGCAGCTTCCCGTGCTGGGTCTCGAGGGCGAAGGTCATCCCGGGCCGGATCTCGACCGGATGGTCGAGCGACCAGATACGGGAGATCACCGGCGGGTCGTACTGGGCAAGGCCGAGACCGTGGCCCCAGTTGTTGGCCGCCGCCTGATCCTCTTCTTCGTAGCCCCACGCCTCCTGAGCCGATGGCCACTTGGCTGCGACGTCGGCGGTTGTGACACCGGGCTTGACCATTTCGATCGAGTCCCAGAGCCATTTGTGGGCGGAGTCGTAGGTCTTCTGATGCTCGTCGGTCGGCTTTCCGCCCACGCAATAGGTGCGGTAGACACAGGACTTGAAGCCGTTCCAGGTGAGGGCGGCGAGGTCGATGATCACCAACTCACCGGGTCGGATCATCCGGTCGGAGAAGTTCCGCCAATTGGGCCAGGCATTGGGGCCGGAGGAGACGATGACGTCCTCGACGTCCTCCATGCCGGGGATCGAGTACAGCTTCTCGAAGCCGAATGCGGCCACTTCGTTCTCGGTCATGCCCGGCGTCATGTAGTTGGTGATCTCGTAATGGACGTAGTCGCATATGGCGCCGACGATCGAGAAGGCCTTGATCTCGTCGGGGCTCTTGATCGCCCTGGCGTTCATCATCGCGGTCATACCGTCGGTCCAGTTGACCCCGCGCTTCTCGAACTCACGCAACAGGTTGATGTCGATGAAGTCGACACCCAACGGCTGGTCTTTGACCCCCGCCTCCTCGAGGTCGTTGAGAAGGGAATCGACGAATTTGTTGACCTGCTGATCGGCGGCGGGGCCGACGGCCCCCTTTATCCAGATGTACGAGTGGCGAATGTTCTCCTTGGGGATCCACGGGTTGTGCACCTCGAGATGGAGCCCGATGTCGCCCTGCTCGTAGACGATCGGCGGCTTGCCGGCCGGGAGCACCACGTAGCGCAGACCTGGCTTGAGACGGTTCCAACCCGGGGTGAGGGTCGACGAGACGTAGCGCATGTTCTCGTCGTAGAAGAGCAGGAGGGCGCCCAGACCGGCCTTCTCCATCTCGGCATGGGCTCGTTTCAGTCTCCAGTCGCGGACATCGGCCCAGTTGATGCCCTCTTTCCAGTCGGTGCTCAGCCCGAAAAATGCTTCTCTCATCAGATTTTCGTCCCTCCAGGGGATTGATGGCCCTCTAGTGCTCTGGCCACGTCAGTGGTCGGGGCACTAGCTGACCTTGTCCGGAATCACTTCTCGCACGATATCGAGGAACTCGTCATCGTCGAGCAGCCCCTTCGTGGCCAGGGACCTGCCCTTGACCTCGGCCAGGATCGTCTCGATCTCCTTGGTCTCGGCATCGTGGATGCCGTGCCTGCCCAGCCATATGGCCACCGAGTCGAGACCGGAGCCCTTGCCCATCACGATCTCGGGGGATGCCTGACCCACCAGCTCGGGCCGGAACGGGAACGGCTCGGTCAGCTCCTCGCCGACGTTCTTCACCCAGGTGGCGATGATTCCGGACTCGACGTTGTACAGCATGTCACCGGTCACCGGGCGGTTGGCCGGCTGGGTGACCCCGGACAGCTCGGCCACCAGCCGGGCGATCTCGGTGAACTTCTCGGTCTTGATCCCGGTGTCGATCCCGTACATGGTGAGCAGGGCGAGCACCGTCTCCTCGGTCGGGGCGTTCCCGGCTCGTTCCCCGATCCCGCTGACGGTGGTGTGGATGACGGATGCCCCCTCGGCTACCGCCAGAGCGGTGTTGGCCACCCCCATCCCGAAATCCATGTGGAAATGCGTCTCCAATGGGACGTCCATCCTCTCCCGCACCCGCTGGGTGTAGTAGCGGATCGCATGTGGCGAGGTGACCCCGAAAGTGTCGACGAGGGCGATGTTGTCGACATGGCCATGGGTCGCCACCTGCTCCAGGTCGTCGAGGAGCTCCGTCATGGTGGCCCGGGTCGCGTCGATGGGGAAGAAGGTGACCTTGAGCCCGTTCTCGTGGGCGTATTTGGTGGCCTCCACCGAGGCCTGGATCGCCTTCTCCACCGGCCACTGGTAGGCCTTCTCGATTAGGTGGTGGCTGGCCGGCACCTCCATGACGACACCGGTCACGCCACAGTCGAGCGCCAACTCGACGTCGGGGACCATGCACCGGCTGAAGGCGTAGATCTCGGTGG
>JBOGEU010000721.1:0-1110 GCA_050741995.1 Acidimicrobiia bacterium
GGGTAATTGCCTTGCGCCTCTCAGCCGGCCCGTCTCTCCGTGGGGACCAGCCGGAGACGGGGGACCAGACCCTCTCCGGCCAGGTTGGCCAGGGCGTGCACCTCGGTCTCGTCCAGGTCGACCGGGCCATCGGAGAGGAAAAACGTCACCACGCAATCGTCACAGGCACTGGTGCCCTGCATGGCGCATTGCTCACAATCGATCAGCATCTCGTACCTCCTGAGCCACAAGTTACGAGTCGGCTGGGACAGATTTCATTGCCCGCCGACTTCGCCCTTCGGTCAGGGTGAGATACCGAACATTCTCACCGCCAACCCGCCGACACACCTCGGGCGAACAGACGCCGGTCGTCGGGGGCTGCCGCGCCACCTATCCCTCGATGAAGCCGTTGCTGGTCAGCCACTCCTCGGCGAGCAGGGCCGGATCCTCCTGGTCGAGGTCCGCGCGCCGGTTCAGCTCGGTCAGGTCCTCGGTGGTCAGTGCCTCGGAGAATGACTCGAGCAGCGCTACGAGATCGTCGCCGTAGGCGTCGACGACTTCGGTGCGGATCGCGGGCACCAGGTTCTCAGCGGGGTTGAGCCCCATGTCGTCCTCGAGTGAGACCCAGCCGTTGGCGGCGATGATTCCCTGCGTGCTGAACAGGAGGGCCACGTCGATCTCCCCACTCTCCAGGGCGGCAATGGTGATCGGCCCGGCGGCGTCGAGAGAGACGAACTCGGCGAACTCGAGCCCGTACACGTCCTGGAGCCCTTGAAGACACAGGGGACGGTCAGGGCACTCCGGCGGCCCTCCGAACACCAGCTCGCCGGCGACCGGTTGCAGGTCGGAGACCGTGCTCAATCCGTGCTCTTCGGCGGTCTCGGCCGTGACCACATAGGCGTTCTTGTCCTGGGCCGGGCTGTAACGAAGCAAGGTGACACCCAACTCCTCGAAAGCCGACTTGGCGGCCTCCCATGTCGCTTCGGAGTCGGCCGACTGCTCGACCCCGAGGAAACCTGCGAGTGTCCCGATGTACTCGGGAACCAGATCGATCTCGCCCGATTCCAGTGCGGGCTTAACCACCTCCCGGTTACCGAGGTTGAGCTGACGCTCCACCTCGTAGCCGTTGGC
>JBOGEU010000722.1:0-4273 GCA_050741995.1 Acidimicrobiia bacterium
TCTACAACTCGGTGGCCGTGCTCGACGATGGGAGGATCGCCGCGGTGTATCGCAAGATCCATCTCCCGGTCGAGGAGAACCACTACTTCACGCCCGGTGACGAGGTGGTGCTCGCCGAGACCAGGGCGGGCCTGATCGCACCGATGATCTGCTACGACCTCCTCTTTCCTGAGGTGACCCGGATTGCTGCGCTGCGTGGCGCCGAGATCATCGTGATGGTGTCCAACTGGCTCGACATCGCCCACCTCCGACGTCTCGGCGAGGTGCTGCCGGTGGCCCGGGCCCTCGAGTCCCACACCCACGTGCTGTTCGTCTACGGGGTGGGCGAGCTGGAGGCGCGTGGCCACCGTTTCACTTTGTACGGGGGAAGCCGTGCGGTCACCGCCACCGGTGAGGTGGTGGCCGAGGCGGACGGGTCGGAGGGTGTGCTGGTGGCCACCCTTCCCGGCGCCGACCTGGATGCTGCCTCCGAGGTGTTCCCGGTGATGAGGGACCGCCGTCCTTCGGTGTACCAGCCACTGATCGCCCCCGCTTCCCAGTTCGCCTCACTATCGGTCGACCCGTCCGATGACTGAGCTGGGCATCTCCCTGGGCTGGAGTCACCGGGAGCCCGCCGATCGGATCATCTCGCTGGTCCAGGAGGCGGAGAGCGCTGGGGTCGACGTCTGCTGGGTGATCGACTCCCAACTGGCGATGCGGGACGCCTTCTTGTTGCTCGGACTGCTGGCCAGTGAGACCCACAAGATCCGACTCGGCCCCGGAGTCACCAACCTGATCACCCGGCACCCGACGGTGGTGGCCAACTCCCTCGTCACCCTGCGCTCGCTGGCCCCGGGAAGGGTGCTGGCCGGTGTCGGCGCCGGCGACAGCGCCGTCTTCCCGTTGGGTCTCAAACCGCAGTCGGTCGTCCGTCTCCGAGAGGGCATCGTCAGTCTCCGCGCCCTACTCGCCGGCGAGACGATCGACGGTCCAGCGGGCAAGGTTCGGTTGAGCGGGGTGGGGGGATCCCCTGAGCCAATCTTCCTCGCTGCCAGCCAACCACGGATGCTCCAGCTCGCCGGTGCAGTCGCCGACGGGGTGATCATCATGGGTCCGGCCGATCCCGAGGTGCAGCGAATGCAGATGGGGCATGTCGACAGAGGAGCGGAGGAGGCGAGACGATCCCCGGGTGAAGTATTCCGTGATGTCTGGGTCACCATGGCGGTCGATGGCGAGGAGCCCGGTGTGGATGCGGTGAGGTCATGGGCTTCGGCCCAGGCGCGCTGGCTGACCAAATGGGAGCACCTGCCGCCTGGCTTGCGCCGCTTCGAGGGGGAGATGGCCAAGGCGGCGGAGAGCTATGACTTCGAACGGCACCTCTCCGTCTCAGCGGAACACTCATCCGTTGTCTCCAACGAGCTGGCTGCGACATTGGCGGTGGCCGGAGACGTCGACGAGTGTGCGGCCCGGATCCGCCAGATCATCGACGTCGGCGCCGACCGGGTGACGGTTTCCCTGCTCTCCGGGGGACGGGAACGTCGTCTCGAAGACCTCCTGGCGGTGTGGGAAGCGGCCAGTAATGCATCGGCGACCCGGAGCAGTCGGGCATGACGCCGCGTCGTCTCATTGTGGCCATGAGCGGCTCGAGTGCACCCCAACTGGGTCGGGCGGTACTGCGGGCGCTGCACCGGATCGACGACATCGAGACGCATCTGATCCTGTCCGAGGGGGCCCGGCAGACGATCAAGCTTGAGATGAACACCGATCCTGCCGAGATCGAAGCGCTGGGGAATGTGGTCTATCGAGCTGACGACCTGGCGGCGTCGGTCTCCTCGGGCTCGTTCCTCACCATGGGCATGGTGGTCGTCCCTTGCTCGATGCGAACCCTGGCCGCCATCGCCTCGGGCCATGCCTCCGACCTGATCACCCGTGCCGCCGACGTGTGTCTCAAGGAGCGCCGCCGATTGGTGCTCGTCCCCAGAGAGACCCCGCTCAACCTGATCCACATCCGCAACATGGAAACGGTCACTCTGGCCGGAGCGACAGTTCTTCCCCCGGTGCCGGCCTTCTATCACGGCCCGGAGACCATCGAGGACCTCCTCGACCACACCGCGGGCAAGATCCTCGACCAGTTCGGCGTCGAACACGACCTGTATCGGCGCTGGTCATGACCGATCGCGGCTTTCACCAGGACAATTCGTCAGATTCCGAAGCGCTGCCAGTCGGCTTCCCAACGCTCCTTGAACGATGCAGGCCAAGGGTCGCCGAGCCCCAGCTGCGGCCCGCCGGGAGCGAGGAAGACGCCGCCCACCTCCGCCACCTCCTCGCCTGAAATGTGAAGAAAGCAGCTGTCCGCCCAGTCGTAAGGGGCAGGTGGAGACGTTCCCAGGATTCGTGAGGCGATGACCTCCGCGGTGAGCCGGCCCTGCGCCGAGGCGAACACGCCGGCTTTGGGCAGCGCTCGTTCGCCCCCGATCGGGATCGTGTTGACGTCTCCCACCGCGAAGACGCTCGCAGCTGCCCTGGTCTCGAGCGTCTCCGGATCGACCGGCACCCAGGGCGTCCCCGTCGTCAACTGCGGCGATTGCTCCGCCAGATCCGCCGGGCCAGAGCCGTCCCCGCGGAGGCTCCGGCGCGGTCGTCGTTCAGGTATGTCTCCCAGTAAAGCTTGGTCTGGGGGATCAACCGGCCTTGGGGTTCGGGTCGAGAATGGTGACGCTGCCGCCTGCCTCGATCAGCTCGGAGGCGAGGTGTTGGGTGCCACCGGGCGCGTCCCCAGTCCTGCGGTCCCAGAGAAACACACCGTGGACGATCCCGCCCTGCTGGCGGGTTGCCTCGAGCATCCGGAGGTTGTTGGCGATATGTGGGTTTTCCAGACCGAGCATCTCGTCGTCGGGGCCGACCACACTCACCATCGGATCGTTGATCACCCGGTGAAACAACGCCACCCACTCCGCGCCGGCGAAACGCACCGACTCGTCGAGGAAGTCTTCTACCGGCCGGGGAAGAAAAGCCTGTAGAGCTCGGCCGGTCTTCAGCCACTCCTCGGCAAACAGGAGATCGCCGCCACAGGCCAGTCCGGACACCGCCCGTGCCTCCGGGTCGTCGATCGACTCGATGACTTCGGATATGTCCTGGCGCACCTGTGGGATTCGGTCGGGTGGGAAACGCGGTTCTGCGCGATCGGGGCCATCAACCATGTGTCCCGAGAACAAGACGGCCGCCACCGCGGGAGCCTACCGGTGGGATCGAGCCCGACCGGTCAGGTACCGGACGTGATGGCGATCCTGACACCACTCTCGGTTTCGAGGGCAAGGGCGGCACCAGTTGGATCCCGGGTCGAATTGAATCCGACCAGACCGCTGGCTGCGCTACCGGGCGTCACGTCGTCGCGGTCCGCGGCAAGCACCGAGAAACAGGTCGGGCTCTCCGTGGCGAAGCCGTCGACGAGAACCGCGTCGAAGGCAGCGGGGCTGAAGACGTTGCGAAACCCGAGCCTGCTGACGAGGGCGTCGTGGAGCCGCCCGGCCCGCCCGGCGGTGTCGTCCCTGCGGTAGCTGAGGAAGACCCTCAACACGCCTCCTCGGCTCAGCCGGAATGCATCAGGAGCAAGGCTGCGGTGACACCGTCGATCTTCCCGGTCTTCGCCAGCCCGAACGCCTCCTGAAAGCGACCCACCCAATCGGCGGTCTCGGAGCCGAAGTCGCCGTCGGCGCCGTGCTTGGGCAATGCCTCCGGGTTCCAGACGAGCAGACACTCCTGAAACCGCTTCACCGCCGGGCCACCGCTCTCTTTCGACAACACCATCTCGTCCTCCTCCACATCGTTGGCCTGGATGTCGTCCGGCCCGTCCGGCTCGCCACCAGGGACCGTCGACCAGTCCACCACCACCCCGGTCGGACCCTGATCCAGCTGGAAGTGCATCCGGTCGGGTTTGCCCCAGTTACCACCCCACGACCAGACCCGGGCGCCTTTGCTGTTCCGGATCGCCACCGCCGCCTCCACATGCTCCCGCTTCATCTTCCCGGAGAAGGGGTCGCCCTCCGTGAACGGGTTGTCGTCGGGGTCGATGTCCACCGCGATCCCGGCGGAGTGCAGCGAGCGCTGTTTGGTGCCGGCGATCAGCCGGCAGTTGTAGGCCCAGCACGATCTCGGTGCATATCCGGCCGATCGGAGCGACTGCTCCAGGGCGCGGTAGGCATCGATCGCCGGCACCGGCACACCTCCGATGCGTTTGCCGAAGAAGACGACGTCCGAATATTCCCCGCCTCCTTTCCGGCACATCCAGTCATCC
>JBOGEU010000723.1:0-1171 GCA_050741995.1 Acidimicrobiia bacterium
ATAGGACGGGACACGCCCGCGCAGGCTCTTCGCCTTGCCTACATAGACCACCTTTCCGTGCTTGTCACGGAACAGGTAGGCGCCCGGTTGGTCCGGTATCTCCGAGGGTTTTGGTCGTTCGAACACGTGGTCTCAGGGTAGGAGGCGCCACCTGCAAGCCAGCAGTCTCGGGATCCCTGCCTGTTCGGCCACATCGTGATGCGGGGCCTCGGTCATGTCCTCCAGCGACCAGCCGGCATCGGCCGCGGCATTGAGCAAATCGGCCATGCTGCGGTGATGGAATACGACCCGCGCCTCCCCGGCCGGCTCCTCGGTCGTGCCCCGAGAGAAGTAGCCACCTGGGCGCCACAAGGTCTCCCCATCGATGTCGGTGATCGGGGTCGAGCCGGGAGCGGTCCAGGTCGGGTGATTCATGACGAGGGCGAACACTCCCCCGGGCCTCACGACCCGGCCGGTCTCTCGAAACAATCGCTCGTGGTCGTCGATGTGCTCGATGACGAGAACACAAAAGGCACCGTCGTATGAGTCGTCCCTCATGAAGTCGAGGTCGGGCAATCTCCCGATGACCACCGACCCGAATGACATCGCTCTGGGCGCGAGCTCGACGTTGATGTCGATGCCGGATACCGCCGCTCCCTCCTGGGCCACGGCTTTCATCACCCGGCCCTCGCCCGCCCCGAGGTCGAGATAGCTCCTATCGGATTCGGGTCGAAGAGCCTGGAGGAGCATCGGGGTGACTACCACCTCGTAGGCAGGATCCTCGACGATCTCGGAGAGCCACCACTCGCTCAGGTCGGACCAGGACATAGGTGCATTGTGGCGGCTCGATAGCGAGCGGCGGTCAGACGGTGAGGAGAACCCCGGCCATCGTGGCCACGATCACGAAAAGACCGGCCAGCATGGCGAGGAACATCCGGTCCATCCTCGCACCAAGCCCGATCACAATCGTCTCGACCGACGCGAGCCTCGTGGCCAGCAGGTCGATGTCGCTCTTGGTGGCGAGCTCGGAAATGTCGTAAGTCGGTAATGCAGCCATCAGCGTCTCGGCGCGCTCTGTGCCGAGGATCTCGGTGAGACCATTGTACAGATCGAGGCGCGCCGCTTCCGCGGCCATATCCTCCCTGCCAGAGGGTCCGGGCCGGCTCAAGAGGGTTGCGAAAGCGGCCGAGTG
>JBOGEU010000724.1:0-4904 GCA_050741995.1 Acidimicrobiia bacterium
CTCGGGGGCCGGTGCCGGGGCTGGCGCCGGCTCTGCCGCCGGTGCGGGGGCGGGCGCCGCTGGAGATTCCAGAAGGGCCTCGACGTCCTTGCGGGTGATCCGACCACCATCACCGGTCCCGGTCAGCTGGGAAATATCGAGATCGTTCTCGCGAATCAGCTTGCGGACCACCGGCGAGAGGAGATGCGGCTTCTTCTCGGTCTCGTCCGGCTCGGCGAAGAAGGCCTCCACCTCTTCGTCCTTCTCCCCGGTGTCGGTCGCAGCCTCGGCGGGCTCTGCGGGGGTGGCCGTTACGGCTGAAGGTTGAGATTCGGGCGCCGCCGGCTTGGCAGGCGTTGCCTCATCCGCCGGAACGGGCTGCTCCGGAGCCGGAGCGGGCTCTTCGGAAGCCGGCGCGGGCTCCTCAGAAGCCGGGGGCTCCTCTGCGGCAGGCTCTTCCGTCGCCGGGGACGGTGTGGCTTCGGCGGCGCTCTCGCCAGCCTCCCCGATCACGACCAGCGGCGTGCCGACCTGCACGGTGTCCCCCTCGTTGACCAGTATCTCGAGAATGGTCCCCGCGGCCGGTGAGGGAACCTCGGTATCGACCTTGTCGGTCGAGATCTCGACGAGGGTCTCGTCCTCGTTGACCGTATCGCCGACCTGCTTTGCCCAGCGGAGGATGGTCCCCTCTGTGACCGTCTCCCCAAGTTGGGGCATCGAAACCGTCGTAGCCAATCTTGCTCCTCTCAGTGAAGACTGCGGCCCGCGGCGGACATGAGTGTCTCGCCGACCACCTCGGACAGGGACGGATGGGCGTGGATGAAGGCCGCCGCCTCGTCCGGCAACGCCTCCCACCCCACCGAGAACATCAATTCGTGGATCAACTCACCGGCCTGGGGACCGACGACGGTAGCGCCGACGATCGCCCCGCCTTTCTCGGAGACCACCTTGGCGAAACCCTGGTTGTCTCCGATGATGATCGCCCGCCCGATCCCGTTCAGCGCATGCTTGGCGACATCGACTTCGAGCCCGCTCTCGACCGCCTGGGCCTGCGTCAGCCCGACCTCGGCCACCTCGGGATGGGTGTAAGTGACCCTCGGTATCGCCTGGTAGTTGACGGGGCGGGTCTCCCCCGTCGCGATATGGGTGACAGCGGCGATGCCCTCGGCGAATCCGACATGAGCGAGTTGAGGCGTGCCCGCCACGATGTCGCCCACCGCGTAGAGACCCTTCTCGGCGGTCTGCATCGTAGTGAGATCGACTTCGACAAAGCCGCGGTCCACCACCGCGGAGACCGTATCGAGCCCGACGCCCTCGGTCTTCGGCCCGCGGCCGACCGAGACCAGGACCACGTCCACCTCTACAGTCTCGTCGCCGAACGGCACCACGACCGTGTCCCCCACCTTCGGTGCCTCCACCCCGACCCCCAGGTGAAACTTGACGCCGCGCTTCTGGAGTTGGCGCTGGAGTTGCTTGGCGCCCTCTGCGTCGGAGCCGGGGATGATCTGGTCCATGACCTCGAAGACGTGGACCTCGGAGCCCAGATCGACCAGGAACGACGCGAACTCGCATCCGATCACGCCGCCACCCACGATCGCCACCCGCTCCGGCTGCTTCGACCAATCGAGGGCGTGGTCTGAGCTGACGATCCGCTCCCCATCGAAGTCGTAGCCGGGGATGGTTCGGGCGTACGATCCGGTGGCGAGGATGACAGAGCGGCCCTCGTAGGTCTCGGTGCCCTGGTCTGTCTCCACGTCCACCTTGCCCGGGCCGGCGAGACGGCCGTAACCGGTTATCACCTCGACCCCTTTCTGCTTGAGGAGCCCGCCCAGGCCGCGTACCAATCCCTCCACGGTCTGGTTCTTGCGGGCGAGGGCCGCAGCCCAGTCGAGGTTCGGTTGATCACTGACCACCCCGAATTCGGCGGCATGGGAGACGGTCCGGAACACGTCGGCGACATGGAGCCACTGCTTGGCCGGGATACACCCTCTGATCAGACACGCTCCGCCGGGCCGCTCGTCGTCGATGAGCGCCACGGACAGGCCGAAGTTGTGGGCGTAGAGAGCGGAGCCGTATCCGCCCGGACCGCCGCCGACGATGACGATGTCGTGCAACCTGTGCCTTTCGGTGATTTGCCGAGCCGAGCCTAGTTGTACCTGGGGTTACCCTCCCCGAACCAATGCAGACACGTTGGCTCCTCATCGCATCGGCCGCACTCGCCTTCGTCATCGTGGTGGCCGCCGCCGTCTGGTTCCTGGTGAAATTCGCTTGAGCGGGCGATTGACCCTCGCCACTGCAGACGGTGAGACTCTCGAGGCCCGGTGGGACCCATCCGATCACCCGGTGGGAGTCGTCGTCTTCTGTCACCCACACCCACAGCAGGGTGGATCGATGATGGCCCCGCTCATGATTGCGGTGACGACGCGGCTCATGGACCGCGGGTACTCGGTGCTTCGCTTCAACTTTCGGGGCGTCGGAGCGAGCAGCGGGACCGCCGACGAGGGCGAAGCCGAGAATCTGGATGTGTCCGCTGCAGTCGCCGAAGCCCGGAAAGCCGATCTCGGCTTGCACCTCTCGGGATGGTCATTCGGGGCCGGTGTCGCCCTGAGGTGGCTGAGCGAGCAGAGCGACTCGATCCCGTACTCGGCCGTAGCCCCATCGGCCGCCAGTCTCCCCGACGTGCTGCCGTCGGGCCCGAAGCGAATCGTCGTCGGCACCCGGGACCAGGTCATCGACCTGGAGCTGCTGCGGGTCTACGCCGAGGAGCACCAGATCGACCTGGTGCTCACCTCCGGCGACCACTTCTTCCACGGTCGCGGCAAGAAGATCGGCGATCTGGTGGCACAGGGGTTCGAGTAGTCAGGTGAGCGACGCGTCGTCGGTCCCGTAGCCACCGGTCAAGACCCTCCCTCTCGAGGACAAGGGGGCCGGTTTCCCGTACAGCCAGCCCTGGCCGAACTGGATGTCGAGCTCCAACAGCTGCTCATGCTCCTCTTCCCGTTCGATGCCCGCGGCCACGACCATGATCCCCAGATCGTGGGCCATCGCCGAGATCCCACGGATCAAGGCTCGGTTGCGCGGATTTGTCTCGATCTCGTGCACCAAGGTCAGGTCGATCTTGACCAAGGAAGCTCCGAGACGTGCGATGTGCCACAGGTCGATCTCGCCCGAGCCCACATCATCGACGGCGAGCCTCATGCCCCGAGTCGCCAGCGACTCGACCACCGAGCGTGTCGCTTCATAGCTCTTGATCGAGGCCGCCTCGGAGAGCTCGAGGACGACCCGACCCGGGTCGAAGCCGATCAACGCGTCGAGGAGGCGGGAGTTCAACAGAGTGCCGTCCGAGACGTTGATCGAGAGAAATGGTGACTCATCCGCGAGGCTGAAGCCTCGGACGGCACTCTTGATGCACGCCAACTCGAGGTCCAACCGCAGCCCCTCGGCCGCCGCCGCCTCGAACCACTGCGTAGCCGTCAGGAACGGGAATCTCGCGTGGGCCTCGTAGCCGACGATCCGCGTTTCGCCCACAGCCCTGGCACGCATGTCGATGATCGGCTGGTAGACCATCTGCGGCCCCCCGGCAAAGGCCACCGCTTTGATGGATTCCGGGCTTGGGCGCTCCAGTGACGGATCCACGGTGCGATCCGGGATCAGGATGGGCGGGGCCGCCCGATCGGTCGACCTTGGAAGGGAAAGGGTGAAGACGTTCTCGCCCTCGTCGCGCTCGTAGTGGATGTCGCCTCCCATCGCCAACGCCAACTTCCTGGCCACAGACAACCCCAATCCCAGCGACGGGGCAAGACCCTCGACCTGGCGGTATGAGTAGTAGAGCTCGAAGATCCTCTTGCTCTCCTGAGGCGGGATTCCGGGGCCGTCGTCTGCGACCTCCACGACCACCTTGTTGAAGGGCTCTGCGACTCGGACCCAGATGTTCTCACCACCGAAGCCGACGGCGTTCCTGAGCAGATTCCGCAGCGCATGACCGAACCATTTGCGATCGGCCGAGGTCACGCCATTCCCGCTGATGGTGATTCTCGCCCGCTGCTCACTGGCCCAACCGTCGGTTGCCTCGTCTATAACCTGACGCACGTCCAACTCCTCGTAACGAAGGGCCAGATCACCGAGATCCAGGCGCGCTGCGGCCAGAAGGTCATCGACGACATGTGATGTCTCCTGTGCCTGGATGGCGAGCAGCTCCGTGACCTCGTTGCGGACCCCGGCACTGAAGTCACGCGTCCGATCTCGCAACAGCTCGGCGAATCCCACCACCGCGGCCAGGGGCGTGTTTATGTGGTGAGAGGCGGCAGCTATGAACGCATCCTTCTTGCGGCGCAACTCCTTCTCCCGCTTCAGCTCACCCTCGAGAAGGGCCTCCCTCTGCCTTCTCCTCATGATCCGGTAGAACACCAAGACCGACAAGGCAGGTATGAGGAGACCGGAGAGGACCCGGGCCGCCGTGGCGACTGTGTCCAGGCCCTCCTGGACGGCTGCGATGTTGCGCGCCCTCGAGTCTCGTATATCGACGGCTCGGTCCAACAATGCGATGTAAGCGTCGGCAAGCGCGGCGTCAGCGATCTGCACCGCGCCTCTGATGTCCCCGGCCTCGACCGTGTCCGCCAGGGATCGGGCTTCGGTGGCCATCACCTCCGCACTCCGCTCCAGCGCCGCATCGGGCCAGATGGTGAGCAACGTCGTAACCCGGATCTCTGCTTCTTCGATGCTCGACCTGAGATTGGACACCACGTCGCGGATCTCACCAGCGCCGGCGAGACCCGCACCGGCGGCGTCACCGATCACCAGCGTCTCTCGCACATCGGCTTGGAGCGTGGTGAGGGACGAGATGACCGACTCCGCAGCGGCATGAACCGTGGCATCCCTCGCAATCTGGCTGCTGCCGTCCCCCCGAGCGATGACCACTGCGGCAC
>JBOGEU010000725.1:0-1208 GCA_050741995.1 Acidimicrobiia bacterium
GAGGGTTCTCAGGTCGATCGGCATTGGCGAAGCCTCATCTCGCGTCTGGCCGCTCTCTTCTTCATGCGTCAGACTGTGCCTGGGCCGGGCACGCGATATCTCGAGTCTCTGCTGAGGCCGTCGCGAGTACGGCACGGAACGCAGGTCGCAGATCGAGCGTTCTCTGCCTGTTCACCCGGAATCGGCGTTGGCGACCTGAACCACAGATACAGTCCACTCACCTCCACTTGGCCCCTTGATTTCCAGACGGTAGACCCCGGATTCGGTCAGAGGAACCGCCCCCGATCCCGGCCCCGCCTGGACCGCCACGGTGTCTCCGTCATCGTCGGTGAGAACGATCACCTCGAGCCGGGCATCTTCGAGGGCCTCGAGCGACCAGCGGATCTTCCACGGGGCTTGCACCATGAAGGGAGACGTCACCTCATCTGCCGATCCCTGGAAGGTGCGCAGCATCACCTCTGCCGAGGGGGTGTGGGCCACCTCTGGCTCCCTGGTAGTGGCTCCATTGAGTAAATCCCCCATGAAGGAACCAGCCAGGTAGCCGAGAGAAATCACAGCGGCCACGGCCAGGACGAACGGGAGAGTCCGGACACTGGCCCGGCCATGTCGGGGTCGTCTCGACAAAGACCCCAGGCCCCCAAGGCGTCTGGTAGCCGGTGGACGCTGCCTGGGCCTATTCGGTCGCCCAGCAGAGTCCATTTCAGGGGTGTCGAGTCCTACCCCGACTAGCAGCGCCCGCCGGGCCCGTTCCGCCTCGAGTGCTTCTTCAAAGGCCTTGGGCTGGTCGACGAGCAAGGAGAGCCTACGGTCCTCGTCCACAACTTCGAAGTGGCCGTTGCCGACTTCGATGATCTGCACTCGATCGAATGGCCATTTCCCGACCGGGCCATCAGAGGAGGAGAGGATCAGGCTCTCTCCGTCGATTTGGGCGACAGTCGGGAGGGCGGCATCGTGCCCCGGCCCCAGAATGGCGCCCGAGAACGCATGCATGTGCACTCCCGGCTATGTAGAGAGGGAGCCTATCAGCCTTCGACGAGACCGGCCCTGGCCGATCACCTGCTCAAGCCGTGTCATCTACCTGATTCCAGGAGGCTCTTGGGCTTCTGGGGCGTACTGGTACCCTCGAGTCTCGCACCGCCGAGCCCATCGACGACAGAGAGTCGGATCGTGGCAATGCCCAATACCTTTCAAAAGTTCCTCTACCTGAT
>JBOGEU010000726.1:0-1040 GCA_050741995.1 Acidimicrobiia bacterium
TGACCGCCTGGCGCACCAGCGGGTTGTCGAACGGCGGCAGGTTGACGTTCATGGTCACGTAGCTGGTCTGCAGCTGGCCGCCCTCGACGACGTTGTCGCTCCACTCGGGGTCGTCCATCACCTCGAGGAACTTGGCCGGCGGGATCGGGTCGCCCAGAAGGTCGACCTCGCCCCGTTGGAGGCGGAGCAGCGCCACCAGCGGCTCCTGGCCGACCTCGAAGGTGATCTTGTCGAGCCGGGGCAGGCCGTCGCGGTAGTAGTCGGGATTGCGCTCGAAGATCAGATGCTGGCCGAGCGTCCAGTCGGTCAGCCGAAAGGCGCCGGTGCCGACCGGATGCTTGCCGAAGTCCTGGCCGTACTCCTCGACCGCCTCCTTGGGCACGGCGAAGCTGAAGTTGATCGCCATGATGTGCAGGAAGGTGGCGTCGGGCCGCGACAGTGTGAAACGAAGGGTGTAGGGGTCGACGACCTCGATCCCGGACAGCTCCTTCGCCTTGCCCGAGGCCACATCCTCGAAGCCCGCGATCATGCTGAAGAAGCCCTGGCCCGGGCTTTGGGTCTCGGGCCGGACGGCGCGCTCGATCGACCACTTGAGGTCGTCGGCCGTGAGCTCGCGACCGTTGTGGAACTTGACGCCTTGGCGCAGCTTGAACGTGTAGGTCTTGCCGTCCTTCGAGATGTCGTAGCTCTCGGCGAGATCGGGCATGAGATCGGTCGTGCCGGGCTTGTAGTCCATCAGCCCGTCGAACAGGCTCTTGATCATCGACCAGTTCTGCCAGTCGTAGCCGATCGCCGGGTCGAGGGTGGAGACGTCGGCCTTGTAGGTGACGACCATCTCGCCACCCTGGGTCGGCTGGTCGGCGGCACGCGCTGGCCCGAAGGCGAGCGGCAGGATCAGAACGGCCGTGGCAAGCGGCAGGATGCGGCGCATTGACGTGCCTCCTCGTCTTGGTTGGAGGCACCCTAGCGCAGTTTTCCCTCGGGGTCGATCAGATGCTCAAAGGAGCACGCAATGCTCAGGACAGGGCGGACTCCACGTC
>JBOGEU010000727.1:0-1002 GCA_050741995.1 Acidimicrobiia bacterium
GTTCTGGGGTGGCGCCGCGCTCACCATCTTCCTGATCCTAGGCCTTCGCTGTACGGCGATCGGTCGGAGGTTCCAAGTGGTTGGCGCCAACCCGGTGGCCTCCCACGTCGTGGGCGTTCGGGTGAACGTGAACCAGATCCTGGTCTACGTGGTGGCCGCCGTCTTCTATGCACTCGCCGGAGTCGCGCTCGCAGGACTGCTGCGCACTCCCGGGGTCGCGGTCGGAAGGCAGTATCTTCTCGGCCCGATCGCCGCGGTGGTGATCGGGGGCGCCTCCCTCACGGGAGGTCTGGCGAGTCCATTGTCCACCTTCGTTGCCGCGATCTTCCTCACCGGTCTCAACCAGATGCTGCGAACGATGGGCTTGCCCACGTCGCTCCAATTCGTGGTGTTCGGACTGGTCATCATCGGCGGCATGCTCGTCTCGGGCGATCGCATCATCCGCGGCGTTGAGCAGGTGCTTCGAGAACGGAGACGGCCGGATGCTTTGCAGCCGCCGGCCGACCACCGGTCCGGGTGAGGTGAGCAACAGGGCGAAGAAGGGGGGGACATGTGACGAACACGATCGACACGCGACGGGGATCGGCCGACGCAGGGAGGAGGAACATGCACCGGATCAGGATCGCTGCGGTCATCGCGACGCTTGCGTTGGTGGCGGCGGCGTGCGGCGGGGGCGATGACGATGACGGGACACCCACGGGACCCGCAGAGACCGGCACCGCCACCGGCGCCACCGGACTGGCGCAGTTCGGCGAGAGCACCGATGCCGACACCGCGTTGATCGACAAGGCGCTTGGGCCTGTGGATCCGTCGGATGAGGCGAGCTGGAACATCATCTTGGCGTCCGTGGCCAGGGCCGATCAGGACCTCGATCAAGCCACTATCGACAAGGCGATGGAATGTTGGAACAACCAGGAGTGCGACACGGGAACCGGTGGTGAGCTGATCATGGGCTACGCCGACGGCGGCGGAGACACGGTGAACGTGTGGCGTGCCGTGAGC
>JBOGEU010000728.1:0-9125 GCA_050741995.1 Acidimicrobiia bacterium
ATCTGTACCTGAGCCTGGGCGATGGGGGCAGTGGGAACGATCCCGGGGCCAGGGCGCGCAACCTGGACACGCTGTTGGGGAAGATGATCCGCATCGACGTCGACGGGTCAGCCCCTTATGCCATCCCGGCCGACAATCCCTACGTCGGCGAGATAGGGCGCGACGAGATCTGGGCATCGGGTTTGCGCAACCCGTGGCGCTGGTGGATCGACGACGGGAACCTGTATATCGGCGACGTCGGCCAGGGAGCCCGTGAGGAGGTCGATGCTGTCGCCCTGAGCCTGGTGGGCTACGACTTCGGCTGGTCCAGGTACGAGGGGACTCTGTGCAATCCCAACGACACCGACCCGAGTTGCTCCACTGCGGGCCTCACCATGCCGGTGGCCGAATACGGGCGCTCGGTGGGCTCGACCGTCACCGGCGGAGTGGTCTATCGGGGGCCGACCGTCCGCTCCCTGAGCCAATATTACGTCTACTCGGATTTCGGCTCGGGTGTGGTGAGAGCCTTCCGTCTCCTGAACGGCAAAGCCGTGGAGTCGCTGGACCTTTCAGGCTCGCTGCGAGAGCCGGGTCTGGTGTCGTTCGGGTTCGACTCCAACGGTGAGATCCTGGCCGTCTCTTTGTTCGACGACGCCGTCTACCGCCTGGTGGGTGGTTGACATTTCCTTCAGAGGGCGTTCCCGGCCGCCGATGGAGCCGGCAGTGAAGCTGCTCCGGATGGCCGTGGTCTTGGCGACCCTGCTCGCCGTGGTCCCCATCTCTCAACCGGCCCAGGCGGCCGAAGAGGAATGGGAGTTCGATGGCGGGGGTTGGGGACACGGTGTAGGTCTCTCCCAGTTCGGTGCGTTGGGCCAGGCCCAGGACGGCCGTTCGGAGACGCAGATACTGCAGCACTACTACACCGGCACCAGCGTGAGCGACCTTCCGGGCGGTCACTGGACCACCGAGGCCGATGCCTTGTGGATCGGGATCGTCCCCAACGCTGAGTCGGTCAGTCTGACCGCAGTGGGAGGGCCGCTGAACATCTGTCACCCGGTCGAGACCTGCCCTCCGGCTGACAACGGGCCGCTGACAGACCACACGATCGATCCGGGCGAGACGTGGGTCTACGAGATCGTTCCCGACGACACGACCCACTGCCGCTTTCGAAGGACCGATCTGGGCAACACCGGGTCTCTGCCGTGTACCGGCGCCATCACCGGACTTTCCCCATCGAGCCGGGTGGTGGTCAACGGGTCACAGTACGCCCACGGCACGATCCGGTTCACCCCGGCGACCAGTCGGTTCCACGTCAATGTGACTTTGGGTCTCGAGGAGTACCTCTACGGGTTGGCCGAGGTCCCGTCCTCATGGCCCCAGGAGGCTCTCCAGGCGCAGGCGATCATCGGGCGCAGCTATGCGGTGGCCACCGCCTCGGAGCGGACGAGCCCGCGTCTGTCGAGCTGTGACTGTCATCTTCGCGCCACCCCGGCGGATCAGGCCTACGCCGGATGGGCCAAGGAGGGGGCGACTGCCGGCGACAGATGGGTGGACGCCGTCGACGCCACGGCGGGCAAGATCCTCACCCATCCCTCCTCGAACTACGAGGCGAAGATCGCCAAGGCCTTCTACTCGTCGTCCAACGGCGGGGCGAGCGAGAACGTCGAGTTCGTCTGGGGCGGCGCAGAATTGCCCTGGCTGCGCTCGGTCGAGGACCCTTGGTCCGCCGACCCCTCGATCAACCCCCTGGCGCGGTGGACCGTGGTGGTTCCGGCGTCGAAGATCGAGTCGGCGTTCGGGTGGCTGTCGGTGAGCATGGTCGAGGTGACGACCGGCCCCCCGGGGGCGGTGGTCCGCTTCACCGGGAGGAACGGTGGCGGCACTATCACCAAGGATCTCTGGGGCGACAACCTGCGGCTGTTCCTTTCCGGCAACGCCTACCGGCGTGACGGCGACCCGGCTCGTGTCTCCCCGTATGTGATCACGGTTCGATACCAAGGCCCGTTCCTCGACATCGCGGGCAACATCTTCGAGAACGCCATCACCTGGCTGGCGCAAGAGGAGATCACTCTTGGCTGCAACCCGCCGGCCAACACCAACTACTGCCCCAACGACGCGGTGACCCGGGGTGAGATGGCGGTGTTCATCTCCAGGGCGTTGGGTCTACCGGCGCCGACCGCCGATCATTTCACCGACGACGCCGGGAGGTTCTACGAGGGCGCGGCCAACCGGCTGTTCGAAGCGGGGATCACTGTGGGATGTGGGCCCGATCGATACTGCGGGGAGCGTTCGCTGCCCCGTGGCGAGATGGCTGCGTTCCTGGCCCGAATCCTGGACCTGCCCCTCACCGAAACCGACTACTTCGTCGACGACGAGGGATCGATGTTCGAGGGGGCGATCAACAAGATCGCCGAAGCGCAGATCACGGTGGGGTGCAATCCGCCCAACAACGACGAGTTCTGCCCCGTCGACGATGTGACCCGGGGTCAGATGGCAGCCTTCTTCAAGAGGGTCTGGGGGCCCTGAGCGCTCCTACCATCGACCCGGTGAGCGACAGGGTCGAGTTCTTCTCCAAGGAGCCATGGACGGCCGGGATCATCGGTCTCGGGTACGTGGGTCTCCCGCTGCTGGTCACCGCGGTAGGCAATGGCCTGTCGGCCATCGGGTTCGACGTGTCCGGGGAGAGGGTGGGCAATCTCGCCGCGGGGCGGTCGCATGTCGACGACGTCTCCGACGAGGCGCTGCGGGCGGCGATCGTCGCCGGCGCCCGATTCACCACCGATCCGACGGCCCTGGCCGATGCCGATGCCGTCTTCATCTGCGTCCCCAGCCCGCTGGGGAGGAATCGGCAGCCCGATCTCTCCTTCATCCAGGCGGCGGCGGAGACGGTGTCGCGGATCGCCAGACCTGGGCAGCTGATCAGCCTCGAGTCGACCACTTATCCGGGGACCACCGAGGACTACCTGGTGCCCGCGGTGGAGAGGGCCGGGCTGAAGCTCGACGAAGACGTCTGGGTGGCCTTCTCGCCGGAGCGGGTCTCGCCTGGCGACGAGATGAAGACCGGCGACATCCCGAAAGTGGTTGGCGGGGTGACGGAGGCCTCGGGCGACGTCGCCGTGGCCGCGTACAGCCGTGTGGTGCCGTCGGTGCACCGTGTCGGCTCGGCCCGCGCCGCCGAGCTGGCCAAGCTTCTCGAGAACACATACCGGGCGGTCAACATCGGCCTGATCAACGAAGTCGCCCAGCTCGCCCACGAGCTCGACATCGACATCTGGGAGGTGGTCGACGCCGCCGCCACCAAGCCGTTCGGCTTCCAGCCCTTCTATCCGGGCCCCGGGGTGGGCGGTCACTGCATCCCCCTCGACCCGCAGTACCTGGCGTGGCGGGCCCGGGAGGCCAACTTCGCCACCCGATTCATCGAGACCGCCGACCAGGTGAACACCCACATGCCGGAGTACACCGCGCAGCGCATCGCCGACCTGCTGAACACCGCGGGCCGGGCGGTGCAGGGGAGCCGGATCCTGGTGGTCGGGATCGCCTACAAGCCCAACGTGTCGGACGATCGCGAGTCGGCTTCGGTCGACGTGGCCAACCGCCTGGTGGCCCGGGGGGCCACGATCGTCGTTCTCGACCCCCATATCGACGACGAGCGGATCACCGGTCTCGGTTTCGAGGTGGCGACCCCCGACGACCTGGCCGGTTTCGATCTCGCTGCCATCCTCACCGACCACTCGGCTGTCCCCTACCAGGCCATCGCCCGTGAGGTCCCGCTGGTCTTCGACGCCAGGGGTGTCTACCGGCGCCTCGGGATCAGGGCACCGAACGTCGAGTCGCTATGACCGCGCAGGAGATCCTGGTCCTGACCACCGTCCACCCCCCCGACGACACCAGGATCCGCGAGCGTCTCATCAGGAGCCTCCAGGGCCTGGGGCCGATCACCTATGCCACACGGGATCCCGGCCCGACCGATCGATCCGACATGACCTGGGCTCGTCTGCCCGGTGGCCGGATTCGCCGCAACCTGAGTGCGATCCGACTGCTGATGGGCCGGGCTTGGGACCTGGTCGTCCTTCACGACCCTGAGACCATTCCCGCCGGGCTGCTGGCCCGTCTCACCCGGCGCTCGACGGTGGTCTTCGATGTCCACGAGGACCTGCCGGCCCAGATCGCCTCCAAGACCTGGATACCGACATGGGCGCGGCCGATGTTCCGGGCCCTGGCCCGCGGTCTCTACCGGCTCGCCGGGCGGTCGCTCATCTTGAGTCTCGCCGAGCCCGGCTACCGGCGGTTGTTCGGTGGCGCCCACCCGGTGTTTCCCAATTACCCCCGGTCCTCGACCTTCGCCTCGCCCCGCCACCATGGCGACGGGTCGGCCGTCTACGTCGGGGACATCACCGGCGCCCGGGGAATCGAGGATGCATTGGAGGCGGCGGCGAAGACGGGGATGCCATTGCTGGCTGTGGGACGGGTCGAGGAGACATTGGCCGATGCCCTGAGGGCCCGGGCCCGTGCGCTCGGCATCGAGATCACCCTCACCGGGCACCTTCCCAATCCAGAGGCCCTGGAGCGGATGTCTGCGGCTTCGGTCGGCCTCTCGCCATTGCGGGACGAAGCCAACTACCGCCACTCCCTGCCCACCAAGACCCTGGAGTACCTGGCGATGGGGGTGCCCGTCGTCGCTACCTCCCTCCCCGGGACGAGGTCGTTCCTCGGCGACCTCGATGCGGTGTGGCTGGTGCCTCCTCGGGACGTGGTGGCGATGGCAACTGCGCTCGAGGAGGCGGCACGTCCCGAGGCGAAAGCCCTCGCGGTGGAGCAGGCACCCCGAGTGCGGGAGCGTTACAAATGGCCGGAGGAAGAGGTCAGGTCTTTCTATTCCGCCTTGATCGCCCGAGGATGAACCCGAGGCCCCAACCGAGGTGCATGGTGGCCAGCGCAAGGGGCATCCCGAGAGCGGCGAGACCGAGCCGGGGGAGCGAGGCCAATCCGACGAGGAGCAGGCCGAGCACGTAGCCGGTGGGGACGATCCAGGCCCACGGCCACCAAAAACCGGCCAACGCCGAGATGGCGAGCAGAGTCACGAGCATGGGCGGGGCGAGCTGACGCCATCGCAAGGACCCGGGATGGCGGCGGCTGAAATGCCGCTTCCACTGTCCGTATTGAAAGTACTGGCGGGCCAACGCCGGTAGCGAGCCCCGGGGCCGGTAAATGACGCGGAGCCCCGGGTCGAACCAGACGACGCCTCCCGTTTCCCGGATCCGCTGGTTGAGCTCATAGTCCTGGTTGCGCTCGAAGGTCTCGTCGTAGCCGCCCAGCCGCGACAGGGTCTCTCGACGGAACACGCCGAGGTACACGGTGTCGGTCGGGCCGGGTTCACCTCCGATCCGGTATCGGGCGTCGCCTGCCCCGAAAGGAGACGACATGGCGGCGGCGATGGCCTTCTCCCAGCCGTGATCGCCGGTCGGGACCTGCATTCCCCCCACGTTGTCGGCGTTGGTCTCGACCAAGGTCCTCACCGCCCGTTCCAGGTATCCGGCCGGGATCGTCGAATGGCTGTCGATGCGGGCGACGACATCGGCCGTCGACCTCGCCAGTGCGAGGTTCAGCCCGACCGGTGTCGTCCCGCCCGGGTTGGGGACGACGACCGCGCCGTGGAGCGCAGCTTCCGCAGATGTCGGCTCGTCGTGTGCGGCGACGATGACCGCACCTAGGTTCGGATAGCCCTGGGCGAGAACGGCGTCGATCGCCTGACCGATCGAGCCGACGGCCCTGGCGGCGGGGATGATCACGTCCAGAGAAGGGTGCTCCGTCACCGGCTCATCTTCCCAGGGCAGTGGTCGGCCCCGCCAGCAATCGACTCTTAACGTGTGCCCATGTCACGTGGCCTTGCCTTCCTGCGGGGGGCCGCCTGCGGATGCACGGCCGGGATTCTGATCTTTGGCATCGCGGTCACCATCGGGCTCGCGCCAACCGAATCGGGCCTGGTGTTCGCCGGTGGCGCGGTGGCGGGGGCGATGGCTGCCGGGTTGTCCCGATGGAAGCAGGACCGCATCGAGGCAGGCGGGGCGGCGGCAGTGGCAATGGCCGGGCTCGTCGCCGGGGCGGTGACCGGGCTCGGATTGCTCGAGTACTCGGTGATCGGTGGCTCGGTGTTGGCCGCCGTGTGGTCGATCGTAGGTCGGCCCGGGCCGAGAGACCCGTGGGCGTGGTTCCGATGGGGTGGAATCGTCGTGGCGCTGCTCGTCGTCGTCCTGCTCCCTCTGATCGTCGCAGGTGGGGTGTTGGGTCATGACGAGTCTGCATACGCGCTCAAGGCGCGACAGTGGCTCGAAGCAACGCCAGGGAGTGGGTGGTCGCCGCATCGCGGCATCGCAATGTCGGCTTACGGCTACCTCGTCCTTGCCGGGGGAGGTGGCGAGGCCGCTCTGCGGTCGATCGGCCTGCTCGGTGCCGCCGGCCTGGTCATGGCTGCATGGTTCCTGGGTCGACGAATGTCCAATCCCAGGGTCGGCGCCTTCGCCGCGTGTGGCGTTGCCGCCGGGCCTGCCGTGCTGTACCGGGGCACCGAGTATCTGAGCGACCTGCCGGCAGCGTCCCTTTTGGCTTCCTGTATGGCGATCCTCTGGTGGCAGCTCGAAGACGGGGACCTTCCTGGGCATCGCCTGCTCTGGTTCCTCGTGCCGGCCTGGGTCGCCTTCTATCTCCGGTATCAGTCGGCTCTGAGCCTGGGGCTGATCGCCATACTCTCGCTGTTCTTGTGGTGGCCCAAGATCCGCCGCCGCCCCCGGCCGGTGATCTGGTTGGGGGTCATCGGTCTGGCCGGTCTGGTGCCTCACGTCGTCCAGTCCGTTGATCTGACCGGCAAACCCTGGGGAATCCTGGCCAACACGACCACGGGGGCGGTGCGAGCATATGTCGGAGAGGGACTTGCCGACTATGCGAATCAGTTCCCCTGGCACGTCGGAGGCTATGCCCTGCCCATCGCCATGTCGGCGGCCGTGGCCGGTTTGGTTGTCTGGTGGAGGTCGGATGTCATTTGGCGACGACTCGCCTTCCTGCTGGCCCCGGCTCTGATCCAGGTCCTCGCTCTCGGGCTCATCTCCCACGGCGAGCCCCGATTCGTGTTCTTTCCGCTGTTGCTCGTCGTCGTGGCCGGCTCGATAGTGATCGATCGCACGCTATCGGCCTACCCGGGGCCATTGAGCGGTGCGCCGGCGATGGCCGTGGCGATCCTGGTCGCAGGTTCCCTCGCTCTGTCCGCCACATTCGCCCGAACCACGGTCGAGAACAGACAGGAGAACAACGAGCCGGTGATGCTGGCCGCCCTGGAGGTCGCCCGCGGGGCCGATGGGGACAGCTGCGGCGTGTTGACCTCGTACCGCCCACAGATCACCTTTTACTCGAGATGCTCCAGTCAAGTATTTCGGTTGGAGGTCGAGCCGAGCCGGGCCGTCGCCGAGATCTCGGGCAACGCACGATTCCTGGTCCTCATCGAAGGTGGCAAGAGTCAACCCGACGCCGAGTACCTCGACGCGCTGGTCGCTCTCAGCAGCGGATCGCCGGTGGTGGTCACCGGCGTGAAGCGAGACGGCACGGTCTACGCCTTCGATCGGGGATAGGCAGCAGTGGGTTTGCCGCCCTCTCACCATATGATGCGCCGCCGTGCCCGATGACCTGACCAATCTCGCCCGACCCGAATTCGTGCTGGTCGCATGGGCGGCGGGGCTGGCGTTTGCCTCCGGTCTGGTGGCTCTCGCCCGGCTGGTGGGGCCCGGCTTCATCTGGATGACGGCCTCGATAGCTGCCCTGATCAGCCTCACCGGGGCTTTCGGCGACGACAGATGGTGGGCCAGATTCGGTCTGATCATGCTGGCGATGGGTCTGTTGTCGGCGCGCACCCGGCAGCTCTCGGGGATCTTCCAGGTCACGGCCGGTCTGGCGCTCGTCACCCAGGCAGCGGAGATCGGTGGCTGGATACCGGCGGTCACCGGTGCTCTGGCACTCGGCGGGGTGACGTCGGAGATGGTCCTCGCCCACTGGTACCTGGTCGACCCCAGACTGCCCAGGTGGGTTCTCCGGGTGCTGGCCTTCGCCGGCATCGGAGGCCTTGCGGTCGATTCCGTGGCCCTTGCCGTGGCCGGTTTCCCCGGCGGGGTGGCCACCATCGCGTTCTGGATCTTGATGGTGACCTCGATCGGTTTGATGATCGGTGTGGTTGCATCTCTTCGTTACCCGGCGTACTCGGGTGTGATGGCTGCCACCGGTTTGTCTTATCTTGCGGTGCTCACCAGCCTGGGAGGGGTCTTCCTGGGTCGGGTACTCGTCGCCGGCCTGGGACCGTTCACGAGCTGAAGAGGAGAAACGGTGCAGATCAAGACCGTGGGTGCAGACGTCGACCTGACCGACGCCACATTCGTGGTTGGAGTCATGACGGACAATCAGGCGGTTCCGGGTGCCGAGAGCACGATCGACGCGGTCGACCCAGCCCTGTTCGAGCTGGCCAAGTTCGAGGGGAAAGCAGGCCAGGTGATCGCCCTGCCCCACGACACCGCAAAGGCGCTGGTCCTGGTCGGGCTCGGAGACGAGGCCAGCTTCGAATCGATCCGCAGTGCCGCCGGAAACGCGGTGAGGACGGTCAAGACCGAGCGCGCCGTGACCAACCTCGGTCAGATCCCGGTCGATGGGGCCGCAAGAGCGGTGACCGAAGGCGCCGCTCTCGGGAGCTACCAATACCGCACCTACAAGACCGAGGGCGAAGACCTCGCCATCGTCTCCCTCGAGCTGATCGAGGGAGACGAGTCGGAGATCAGCCGGGCCCTGGTCACAGCCGAGGCCACCAACCTGGCCCGGGACTGGGGGAACACCCCCGCCCTGGACAAAGCGCCCGAGGCGCTGGCCTCGATGATCGCCGCCGCCGCCGCCAGGGCGGGGGTGGCGGCCGAGATCTGGGACCAGGCCCGCATCGAGGAGGAGAGGCTCGGAGCCCTGCTCGGGGTCGCCGCCGGGTCGGATCGACCGCCGAGAGTCGTGATCCTCGACTACCGGCCAGAGGGAGCCACCACACATCTCGGGCTGGTCGGAAAGGGAATCACCTTCGACAGTGGTGGGCTGTCGATAAAGACAGCGGCGTTCATGGAGGAGATGAA